>QHSB01000087.1 GCA_003220335.1 Candidatus Rokuibacteriota bacterium | reverse complement strand
AGCCGCCGCGTCAGCTCGAACGCCGCCGCGAGCCGCGCCGCTTTGGCGCGACCGACGCCGGGGCGTCGCGCGAGCTCGCTCACCTCGCGTCCGGCGACGCCTGCGAGCGAGCCGTAGGCGGCCAGCATCTCGCGCGCGACCTCGACCGCATCCTTGCCGCGCATTCCCGACCCCAGCTGCAGCGCCAGCAGCTCGGCATCGGCGAGCGCGGTAGGACCATTGAAGTAGAGGCGCTCGCGCGGCCGGTCGGTCTCGGGCAGGTCGTCGAGGGCCATGCTCTGTGAGGTACTCCGAACGGTCGATGGCCGTCAACGCCGCGAATCTGTGACGTCCCGAATCAGATATGGACGACGCGCAGTCCCTCGCGCTCGGCGGCCTCAGCTTGTCGAGCGTCGAGCGTCACGAACTCGAGGGCGTCTGGCTCGCTGTCGGCCGCGACCAATGCCGCGCCGATCTGAAGCGCGTCCGCGGCACGAAGAGGATGAGTCTCGACCAGGCGTTCGGCCAGGCGTTTCACGGCGTCCACCGTGGTCACCTCGAACCACCGTGGCCACGCGTCGAGGAACTCACGGCGTGCGGTGGACAGTTGGCGTCCCGCGCTCGGGTCCGTATGGCGGCGCCGCGCCAGTGCCGAGAGAACCTCCACTCGGGTGAACGTCCACACCACCACACCCGGATCTTCGCGTAGCCAGCCGCGCACTCGGTTGGTCGCGACCTCGGCAAGAACGAGCGGTACCACGGCGGAACTATCCCAGAATCTCACCAACCGCTCTCGCGCTCGTCGAGCAAATCCTTGAGGACGCTGCCCTTCACTCGGATCGGCCGCTTCCGCATGAACTTCGGGAGGCCGCCTGTCCCCCGCCGGACCCATCCCTTCCGCTCGAGTTCGACGAGACCCGCCTCAAGCGCGGCCCGGCGGTCGCCCTGGGCGATCGGAACGAGACGCGCCACCGGCTTGTTCCGGTCGAACACGGTGATTGTCTCGCCAGCGCGGACACGTGCGACGTAGCGCGAGAGGTTGTTCTTCAGCTCGGCGATCCTGGCCTCATGCTTCACATGGCTATGTTAGCCACATCGGTTTCGCGGCACAAGCGGCGAGGCCCGGCGATGGCTGACGTTGCGATCATCTCGATCGGGCAGTCGCGCGCCGGTCGTCGATGGTGATCGCGCGCGGCTCGTCGCCGACGCCGACGATGCTCACGCGCACGGCCCGCGGCGGCAGCAGCGGCTCCAGCCGCTCGGCCCACTCGATGACCGTGACGCCGTCGCCGTCCATCATCTCCTCCAGACCCAGGTCGAGCAGCTCGGTGAGGCTCTCCGTGCGGTAGACGTCCACATGATGCACGGGCAGCCGGCCGCGGTACTCGTTCACGAGCACGAAGGTCGGACTGGTGGCGCCGGTCGTGACGCCGAGCGCGCGGACGAGGCCCTGCACGAAGACTGTCTTGCCGGCGCCGAGCTCGCCGCTGAGCGCGACGACGTCGCCGGCTCCCAGCGTCGCGCCCAGCCGCTCTCCCGTGGCGTCGGTCTCCTGGGCCGAGCTCGTGACGAGCCTAGCGCTCATCCGCGAGCCGGCGGAACGCCTCGCCGAGCGCTTCGATGACGTCGCCGGCGATCAGCGCCTCCTCCCCCACGCGCTCGGCGGCGACGTCGCCCGCCAGCCCGTGCAGGTAGACGCCGGCGGGCGCCGCGTGCGCGGCGTCGATACCGCGGGCAAGCAGCGCCCCGATGATGCCCGTCAGCACGTCGCCCGTGCCGCCGCTGGCCATGCCAGAGTTGCCGGTCGGGTTGATGAGGACGCGGCCGTCGGGCTCGGCGATCAGCGTGCGCGCGCCCTTGAGGACGAGGTAGGCGCCGTGGACGGTGGCGAAGGTGCGGGCGACCCCGAGCCGGTCGCGCTGCACGTCGTCGACCGTCCCGCCGATCAGGCGCGCCATCTCTCCCGGATGGGGTGTGAGCACGCGGGCCGCGTGCACGCCGCGCAGCACGTGCAGGTGGTCGGCAAGCGCGGTGAGCGCGTCGGCGTCGACGACCATCGGCCGCGCCACCGTGCCCACCAGGTCGCGCGCCAGACCGCGCGTCTCATGGTCGAGGCCAAGGCCGGGACCGATCGCGACGGCGTCGCGCGCCTCGGTCAGCGAGGCGAGCGGCTCGCGGGCCTTGACGGCGAGCGTGTGCGCCGCCGTCTCGGGCAGCGGCTCGGTCATCGCCTCCAGCGACAGCGCGGCGACGGTCGGCTGCGCGCTCGCCGCGGTGGCCACGGTCACGAGCCCGACGCCGGAGCGCAGCGCGCCGCGAGCGCAGAGCGCGGCGGCGCCCGCCTTGCCGAGCGAGCCAGCGACGACGAGCAGGTGGCCGTAGGTGCCCTTGTGGACGTCACGCGGCCGGCGCGGAAACAGCGGCGCCACGTCGGCGGGCTCCAGCACGAAGGTCCGCGCATCGCGCGCAACCTCGGGCGCGGGCACGCCGATCGGCACGATGCTGACGCGCCCGGCCAGCTCGACGCCGGGGCCGAGCACGAGGGCGAGCTTCGCCGCGGCGAAGGTCGGCGTGAGCCAGGCGCGTACGACGGGTCCCTCCGGCGCGGCGCCGTCGGCGGGCAGTCCCGACGGCACGTCGAGCGCCACCACCGGCCTGTCGCTCGCGTTGATCGCCTCGATCAGAGCGGCGACGAGCGGCGCCGGCGCCCCGTGCGCGCCGGTGCCGAGGAGCGCGTCGACGATCACGTCGGCGCGCTGCAGCACGGGGGCCACCGTGGCGGCATCTTCGACGAGGCGCGCGACGATCCCGGCGCGGCGCAGCTCCTGGTACTTCAGCGCGGCGTCCCCTCGCAGCGCGTCGGGGGGCGCCGTCAACAGGACGTCGGGCCGCGCGCCCGCGCGCTTGAGCCGCCGCGCGACGACGAAGCCGTCGCCCCCGTTGCCGCCGCGGCCACACACGATGGCGACCCGTAGGCCGCGCGGGCGGAGACCGCGCTCGGGCAGCGCGGCCAGCAGCGCCTCGGCGGCGCCGCGGCCGGCGTTCTCCATGAGCGTGGGACCGGGGATGCCGAGGTCGGCGATGGCACGCGCGTCCACGCCCCGCATCTCCTCGGCGGTGAGCACGGGCCGCACTCAGCGACCTCGCGGCAGCGTCACCGCCTGCGCGACGAAGTCGGCCAGGATGGCGGTGTAGAGCTCACGGAACTCCACGCGCGCCGTCTTGGGCAGCTCGATGTGGAGCGCGCGCTCGGGCAGCCTCAAGATCCCGTCGCGCTTGGCGCCCGACGCCGCGTAGAAGATCGGATCGGCCGGCTCGACGAGCACCTCGAGCCGGGGCGCCCCGGCGTGGCCGCGCAGGTGGGCGTCGCGGATCATCTCGCACAGCGCGCGCAGCCGCTGCGCGTACTCCGTGTCGACGCCCACGGTGGCGATCTCGATGCGATTGGCCGACTCGCGGCGATTGTTGCCGTGGATCTCGGCGTAGAGGCGCAGCGGGCCCTGGGCAATCTCGCGGACCCGACGCGCGTAGCTCTCGTAGACGAGCCGTGCGCCCTCGCTCGCCGTTTCCTCCGCCGGCGACCGGCTCGGCGTACCCTCGAACGGGCGATTGACCTGGTAGCGGCGGCCGGGCCGCTCGCGCGTGTCGGCCTCGAGGTTGAACCCGGTGGCCACGACGAGTCCGAAGCCCGTACGCCGCGCGACCTCGGCGGCGATCTCCCCCGTCTGCGCGTCGGACGAGCCGTGCGGCGCCGCCACCACCAGGCCGGGCCGTCCGGGCCGCGCGGCGATGTGCCCACGCGGCGTCTGCGGCGGGAACTCGACGATCTGGGTCGCGCAGCCGAACAGGACGAGCGGTCCGGCGGCCACGCTAACGAGGCGCCGGAGCCCGTTGCGGGTCATCGTCCACGAGCATCGCCTGCGCGAGCGCGTAGTCGCCGTCATGCGTGAGCGCCAGCAGCATGTGGCGGCCGCCGCGCGCCAGGCCCAGCTCGCGCGCGCGGCCGTGCAGCACGAGGCGGGGCGCCTGGCCGCGCTCGCGATGGACCTCGAGGTCGCGCCAGCGCACGCCGAGACTCAGACCGGTGCCGAGCGCCTTGGTGGCCGCCTCCTTGGCCGCGAAGCGCGCGGCGAAATGCGGCACGGGGTCGCGCCGGGCCCGGCAGTAGGCGATCTCGCCCTCGGTGAAGACGCGGCGCAGGAAGCGCTCGTCCCAGCGCGCGATGACGTCGCGCATGCGCGGAATGCGGACGAGATCCACGCCGATGCCGTGGACCGTCATTGGCCGATCTGACGGCGGATGACGGCGGCCAGCTCGTCGGCCATCGCCTGGATGCGCGCGGCGTCCGCGCCCTCGATCATCACGCGCGCGAGCGCCTCGGTGCCGGAGTAGCGGATGAGCACGCGCCCGCTGCCGTTCATCTCCGTCTCGAACGCGCCCACGCGATCACCGAGGCCCGTGATGGACTCGATGGGCGGCTTGGCCCGCACGGGGACGTTGACGAGCACCTGGGGAAACTTGCGCATGCAGGTGGCCAGCGAGGCCAGCGGCTCGCCCGTCTCCCGCACGACGGACAGGAGCGCGAGCGCCGAGAGGATTCCGTCGCCGGTCGGCATGTAGTCGGGAAACAGCAGGTGACCCGACTGCTCGCCGCCGAGATTGGCGCCCGTCTTTTGCATCTCCTCGTGGACGTAGCGGTCGCCCACCTGCGTCTTCACCATGCAAATGCCCGCGGCCTTCAGCGACTCGTCGAGACCGAGGTTGGCCATCACGGTGGTGACCACGAGGTTCGCCTTGAGCTGATGCCGGCTGGCCATGTGGCGCCCCGCGATGGCCAGCGCGTAGTCGCCGTCACGGATCTCGCCGAGGTGATCCACGGAGATCAGCCGGTCGCCGTCGCCGTCGAAAGCGAAGCCGACGTCGGCGCGCACCGCGCGCAGCCGCTTCTGCAGCCCCTCGGGGTGCAGGGCGCCGCAGGCCGCGTTGATGTTGGTCCCGTCGGGCTGCGCGCAGATCGCCACCACGCGCGCGCCGAGGCGCCGAAACACGCTCGGCCCCACGCGGAACGTGGCGCCGTGGGCGCAGTCGATGGCGACGGTGAGCCCGGCGAGGTCCAGCGGAAAGCAGCGCGTGAGAAAGTCGACGTAGTACTTGTCGGCGCGATCGTAGTGAACGAGCCGTCCGATGTCGGCGCCGTGCGCGCGCGGCGCCGCGTCCGCCGCCGCCAGCCGCCCCTCGATCTGCGCCTCCCACGCGTCGGGAAACTTCGTGGCCTGCGCCGAGAAGAGCTTGATGCCGTTGTCCTGGAATGGGTTGTGCGAGGCCGAGAGCACGATGCCGCCGTCGGCGTCCAGGGCTCGGGTCAACAACGCGATCCCCGGCGTGGGAAGCACGCCGACCGTGTAACAGTCGGCACCGGCGGAGAGGAGGCCGGCCACCATCGCGGCCTCGAGCAGCGGCCCCGAGCGCCGCGTGTCGCGGCCGATCACGAGCCGCACCCGCCCGCCACCCTTCTGTGAGGTCAGCGTGGCGACGAGCTCGCGGCCGACACGGTATGCGAGGTCCGGCGTCAGCGGCGGCTCGTTCGCGACGCCGCGAATGCCGTCGGTGCCGAACAGGCGGTTGCTCACCGGTCGCGTCGAATCTCGACAGTCACCTGCACCGTCCTCTGGGTGGTGGGATACACGGAGTCGGGCAGCAGCAGCCCGACCGTGCGCGTGACGCTCTGGCGGAGGCCCGTGACGTCCACGGGAGCCGTCTCCACCGTGGCCCGCTCCTCGATTGTAGTGCGCGGACCCTTCACCTGGACAGTCGCGGGCTCCACGACCACTCGCCCCAGCTGGACGTCGGCGGGCGGCGAGCCCCGCAGCCGCGGCACCACGCGCAGCGCGCGCGTGGCCGCGGTGGCGACGGCGACCCGCACCCAGTTCGGTGACACGCGCACCACGCTCACCCCGGCCGGCGCCTGCACGTCACCCGCGGAGAGCTGCAGCGTGTTGTCGCCCTCCCGCGCGCGCGAGAGGTCGACGCGCACACGGACATCGGTTGGCGCCAGCCGCGCGGCCGCCCAGCGCGCCGCCTCCACCTGGACGTCGACGGCCTCGCGCGGCGTGCCGACGAGGACCATCCCCGGCTCGAGGCCGACGTACTCGACGGACGCGCCGAAGCCGAACTGGCTGCGGTTGGCGCTCACGACGAAGAACCAGACGACCACCGCCAGGCTGACCGCGAGCAGCTTCAGCTGCCAGTTGCGGGCGAGTGCCGCCATCATCAGGGCGCGGGGGCGGACGGCGGCCCCGCCGGACGCGTGCGCAAGCGCAGCGCGCGCAGCCAGCCGCGCCAGAACGCCGGGACGACCTTGGTCTCGGCGCCGAGCAGCGTGAGCAGGCGGCGGCGCAGCGCGTCGGGGCCGGAGAGCGCCTCGATGCCGCCGTCCACGGCCAGCGAGAGACGGCCCGTCTCCTCGGAGACGACCACCGCCACCGCGTCGGTCTCCTCGGTGACGCCCAGCGCCGCCCGGTGACGCGTGCCCAGCTGGCGCGCGAGCTGGAGGTTGCGAGAGAGCGGCAGGAAGCAGCCGGCCGCGATGACGCGTTCGTCGCGGATGAACGCGGCGCCGTCGTGCAGCGGCGAGTACGGCAGGAAGAGGCTCGTCAGCAGGTCGGCGGACACGAGCGCGTCGAGAGCGACGCCCAGCTCCGCGTACTGGCGCAGGCCCGTCCCGCGCTCGATCACGATGAGGGCGCCGATCCGCCGCTCGGCCAGCGAGCCGGCCACGGAGGCAATCTCGTCCACGACGCGCAGCGTCTCCACGCCGCCGCTGCCGAGGAGGGCGCGCAGCGCGGGCGCATGGCCAATCGACGTGAGCGCGCGGCGCAGCTCGGGCTGGAAGAGCACGACCAGCACCACCACCCAGAAGGACCAGAGCGTGTCGAGCAGCCAGCCAAGGCTGTGCAGCTCGAGCTGGCGGGCGGCCAGCGAGGCGGCCACGAGCACGCCGACGCCCACGAGCATCTGCATCGCGCGGGTGCCGCGGAAGAGCGTGAAGATCCGGTAGATCACGAGCGCGACGAGCAGGATGTCGAGCACGTCGCGCCAGCCGAAGGGCACCGGCGTCACGGCATCGCCCTCCGCACGCGCTCGGCGACACGGACCGCGTCCACCGTCTCGGCGACGTCGTGGGTGCGGATGAGCGCGGCGCCGCCGAGCACCGCTGCCGCCGTCGCCGCCAGGGAGCCGGGCAGCCGCGCGGCCGGATCCTCGCGCCCGGTGATGGCGCCCACGAAGGACTTGCGCGAGACGCCGACGCAGAGCGGCCGGCCGAGCCCGGCCAGCGCCGGAAGTCCCGCGAGCACGGCGACGTCCCAGAGATGCCACGGCACGCCCGTGTCCCGGAAGAAGCCGATACCCGGATCGAGCACGATCCGCTCCTCGGGCACGCCGGCCGTGCGCGCCGCCGCCAGCGCCCGCTCCAAGATTCCGCGCACCGTGAGGATCGGTGCCTCGACGCGTCCCATCTCGCTCGGGCCACCCTCGGCCGGAGCCGGCCGCGCGGCACTCGCTCCAACAACCAGGCCGGCGTCGTGCTCGGCGACCACCCGCGCAAGAGCCGGCTCGGCGAGCGCGGAGACGTCGTTCACGACGCGCGCGCCGGCTTGTAGCGCGGCGCGGGCCACCGCCGGGCGGGACGTGTCAGCCGACACCGGCACCGGCAGCTTCGCGGCGAGCATCCCCACCGCGCGCACGAGCCGCTCCGTCTCCTCGCCCTCGCTGATGCCCGTCTTTAAGTACGGCGCGCTCGAGCGGGCGCCGACGTCGATCAGCGCCGCGCCCGCCTCGACCATGCCGAGCGCGGCCTTCAGCACCGCCTCGTCGCCGTGATACACGGAGCCCGCGTGGAAGGACTCGGGGCTCACATTGATCACGCCCATGACCGCGACGGGCGACGCGTCACCGAGCGTGACGCCGGCGAGATCGGCTCGGGATGGGCGGGACATGTCTCACGATACCATCCGCGCGCCGGCCGCGGCAGCGTCAGCGCGCGCGCCAAAGCCGCGTAGATTGCGCGACGAGGTCCACGATGACGCGGCTCAGGGCGCCGTCAGCTTCGTCAGGAGATACGTGTGCGCGCGCTGCGTCGCAAACGAGGCGATCAAAGGGGAGACGAGGGGCGTCACGGGTCCCCCGCAGCGCCCCGAGCGGGGGGCCATATCGGGGCCCCCCATGTTCAAGCCGGCGCGGGAGCTTCGGAGAACGGGCGCGCGCGGAGGATCCGCGCGATCTCCTCGGAGTCCAGCGACTCGCGCTCGAGCAGCGCGCGGGCGAGCGCGTGCAGCTTCTCGATGTTCTCCTCGAGGATCTGCCGCGCGCGGGTGGCGCACTCGACGATGATCCGCTTGATCTCGCCGTCGATGGCGAGCGCGGTCTCCTCGCTGTAGTCCTTGGCGCGCGCGACCTCGCGGCCGAGGAAGATGTGCTCCTCGTTCTTGCCGAAGGTGAGCGGGCCGAGCTTGTCGGACATCCCCCACTCGCAGACCATCTTGCGGGCCATCTCCGTCGCCTTCTCGAGGTCGTCGCCGGCGCCGGTGGTCTGCTGCTGCAGCACGATCTCCTCGGCGGTGCGGCCGCCCATCAGGATGGTGATGCGGTTGATGAGGTACTCGCGCGAGTAGTTGTACTTGTCGTCCATGGGCAGCTGCATGGTGAGCCCCAGCGCGCGGCCGCGCGGGATGATCGTCACCTTGTGCAGCGGATCGGCGCCGGGCAGGAAGTCCGCCACGAGCGCATGGCCGGCCTCGTGATACGCGATGGTGCGCTTCTCGCCGTCGCTGATAATCATCGAGCGCCGCTCGACGCCCATGAGGACCTTGTCCTTGGCGCTCTCGAAGTCGAGCATCTCGACCAGCTTCTTGTTCTGCCGCGCCGCCAGCAGGGCCGCCTCGTTCACGAGGTTGGCAAGGTCGGCGCCCGAGAAGCCGGGCGTGCCGCGCGCCAGCGTCTTGAGCTCGACGTTGGGCGCCAGCGGAATGCGCCGCGCGTGCACGCGCAGGATCTCCTCGCGTCCCTTCACGTCGGGCCGCGGGACGACCACCTGGCGATCGAACCGGCCGGGCCGCAGCAGCGCGGGGTCGAGCACGTCGGGCCGGTTGGTGGCCGCGATGAGGATGACGCCCTCGTTGGTCTCGAAGCCGTCCATCTCGACCAGGAGCTGGTTCAGCGTCTGCTCACGCTCGTCGTGACCGCCGCCCAGGCCCGCGCCGCGGTGCCGGCCGACGGCGTCGATCTCGTCCATGAAGATGATGCAGGGCGCATGCTTCTTGCCCTGTTCGAACAAATCCCGAACACGAGAGGCACCAACACCCACGAACATTTCCACGAAGTCCGACCCGGAGATCGAGAAGAACGGGACATTGGCCTCGCCGGCGATGGCCTTGGCCAGCAGCGTTTTCCCGGTGCCGGGGGGCCCGACGAGCAGCACACCCTTGGGGATCTTGCCGCCCAGCTTCTGGAACTTCTGCGGATCCTTGAGGAAGTCGATGATCTCGCGCAGCTCTTCCTTCGCCTCGTCGACGCCGGCCACGTCCTGGAACGTCACCTTGTTCTGCTTCTCCGAGATGAGGCGCGCGCGGGCCTTGCCGAACGACAGCGCCTTCGCGCCGCCGCCCTGCATCTGGCGCATGAAGAAGATCCAGACGCCGATGAAGAGCAGCATCGGCACCCACTGCAGAAAGATCGCGTACCACGGGTTGCTGTCGGGCGGCTTCACGGCGATCCGGACACCCTTGTCGCGCAGCATCTTGACGAGGTCTGGATAGTCGACGATGTAGGTGCGCTGCGTCGGCGAGCCGTCGCGCAGGTTGTAGGTGACGAGATTGCCGCGGATGACGACCGATTCGACGCGGCCCTGCTCGACCGCCTTCAGGAATTCCGAGAAGTTCGGCGACTCCTGCCCCCCCGGCTGCGTGTTGGAAAACACGGTGAAGAGGAGGATGACGATCAGGCCGATGACCATCCACAGGGCGAGGTTTTTATAGACCTGGTTCATCGCAGCCAGTGTAGCACAGCGACGAAGGTCCAGATCGGGCTGACACGACGCGTCACCCCGGCGTCTCGTCGAGCGCGGCGACGTATGGAAGGTTGCGATAGAGACCGCCGAAATCGAAGCCGTAGCCGACCACGAACACGTTGGGAATCGTGAAGCCGACGTACTCGATCCGGACGTCCACCTGGCGCCGCTCGATCTTGTCCACGAGCGCGCAGACACGCACGCTGCGCGGGTGGCGCGCCTCGAGGTTGCGGCGCAGGTACGAAATCGTGAGCCCGGTGTCGACGATGTCCTCCACGACCACCACGTGGCGGTTCTCGACCGGCATCGCGAGGTCCGACACGATGCGCACCTGGCCCGAGGAGCGGTTGCCGCCGGCGTAGGACACGACGCCGATGAAGTCGGTGGTGATGTCCCCGGGGATCGCGCGCACGAGATCGGCCATGAAGAGGAAGGCGCCCTGCAGGACGCCCACGAGCACCGGCGTCTCGCCGGCGTAGTCGCGCGCGATCTGCTGCCCGAGCTCGGCGATGCGCGTCCGGAGCTCCGGCTCGCTGATGAGCACGCGGCCCGGGCGCGGCGTCGTCACGTCAGCGCGTGGTGACGAAAGGCGTGACGGGCCGCTCGCCGGCGAGGCGCGTGGCCAGCGCGCGCGCGGCCTCGCGCGTGGGGAACTCGCCGATCTGCACGCGATACACCGGGCCGTTGGCGTCGGCCGCGACGACACGCGCGTCGTGGCCGCCGGAGGCGAGCGACTCGCGCAACGCCTCGGCGGGCGGGCGCACGCGATAGGAGCCGACCTGGACGGTGAAGCGGCCGGGGCCGGTCGCGGGATGTGTTGTCGCGGGGGCCGCGTGCTCGGTTCGTGACGTGGGTGGCCTGTTCGGGATGGTCGTGGCTCCGTCACGCCCGACCCCGGCCGGAGTCGCCAGCACGTCGGCTTGTTCACCGGGCCGCTGCGCATCCGGCGCGGCAGTCGCGAGCGGCGGCGGCGCCGTCTTGAGCGGGCGGGGCGGCGGCGGGGGCGCGGTGAGCGGCGCCGTCAACTCCCGATAGAACGTCAGCTGGGGCGCCGGCACCTCGGGCAGCCGGCCGCCGCGGCCGGGCCCGCGGCGGGCCGGCTCGGTGTCGGGCACGTGCGCGGCCACCACGGCCGCGCGCGCCGACCAGATGCGGCCCGCATAGACGCCGGCCAGGAACGTGCCGCCGAGCACGGCGACGATGCCCACGAGCACGAGCAACCGCGCGGTGGGGCTGGACCGCCGGCCGCGCGCCGCCATCTACATCGTCTCCGGCGCGCTCACGCCCAGCAGCGCGAGCCCGTTGGCGATCACCTGCCCCACCGCCGTGCAGAGCGCGAGCCGGGCCAGCATGAGCGCGCGGTCGTCCTGGATCACGCGATGGGTCTTGTAATACGGATGGAAGAGCCCCGCCAGCTCCGTCAGCCCGTAGGCCACGCGGTGCGGCTCGTGCGCGCGCGCGGCGCCCGCCACGAGATTCGGATACTCGAGCAGCCGCTTGATGAGCGCCTGCTCCTCGGTGGCGGCGAGCGGCGTCAGATCCACGTCGCGCCACGCCGGGACGGCGATCCCCTGCTCCGCGACCTGCCGGTGGATGGACCGGATGCGCGCGTGAGCGTACTGCACGTAGTAGACGGGGTTGTCGCTGGACTGGCGCGTCGCCACCGCCAGGTCGAACTCGAGCGGGCTGTCGTGACGTCGCGTGAGGAACGTGAAGCGCGCGGCGTCGCGCCCGACCTCTTCCAGCAGCTCTTCCATCAGCACGAACTCGCCGCGGCGCTTGGACATCCGCACCGGCTGCCCCTCGCGGAGCAGCGTGACGAGCTGAATGATGAGCGCCTCGAACGCCTCCGGCGGGTGGCCGAGCGCCTGCATCGCGGCGCGCATCCGCGGGACGTGGCCGTGATGGTCGGGGCCGAGCAGGTCGATCACGTGGTCGACGCCGGCGAACTTCACGTAGTGGTGGAACGCGATGTCGACGGCGAAGTAGCTCAGCTCGCCGGTGCGCCGCCGCAGCACGCGGTCCTGGTCGTCGCCGGCGCCCTCGACGGCCGTCGAGCGGAACCAGAGCGCCCCGTCCTGCTCGTACGTGAGGCCGCGGGCGGCGAGCTCCTGCACGGCCTTCTCCGCCAGGCCGCGGTCACGTACGTCGCGCTGTTCCGAGGACCACACGTCGAAGTCCACGCCGTAGGCGGCGAGCGTGCGGCGCTGCTGCTCGACCATGCGCTCGACGGCCCAGCGGCCGAAGTGCTCGAGGCGCGCGCGCTCGTCGCCGGGCACGTCGCGCGGACCGCCCGCGGCACGGTATTCCCTGGCGAGGTCGGCCAGGTACTCGCCCGGATAGCCGTTCTCCGGCAGGGCGGCGCTCTCGCCGAACTCCTGGCGTACGCGCGCCTCGAACGAGCGCGCGAGCGCCTCGAACTGGGTGCCGGCGTCGTTCACGTAAAACTCGGTCGTGACCGTCGCGCCCTGCGAGCGCAGCAACCGCGCGAGCGAATCGCCGACGGCGGCGGCGCGCGCGTTCACGATGACGAGCGGGCCGGTGGGGTTGGCGGAGACGAACTCCAGGCGCGTGCGCTGGCGGGCGTGGCTGGCGCTCTGCCCGTACGCGGCGCCGGCGGCGAGGATCGCGTGCAGCGCGCCCGCCGTCCACGCCGGCGCCAGGAAGACGTTGAGGAATCCCGGGCCGGCCACCTCGACGCGCGCGACCTCGGGCATCGCCGGAAAATTCTTCGCGAGCGCGTCGGCGATCTGGCGCGGCGGCCGCTTGGCGGCGCGCGCCAGCGTCATCGCGACGTTCGTCGCATAGTCGCCGTGCTCGGCCTGGCGCGGCACTTCCCACGCGCAGTCGTCGGCGACCGGCAGCCCCGCCGCCGCCAGCGCCGTCCGCACTCCTTCCGTCAGCCGCTCGGTGACCGTCATTGGACGAGATCCGCCGCTCCCGTCGGCGGCGATGGCTTAGATCATACCCAGCGGTCCCTGACCGCCACGAAGAAAAAGCACAAGTGAATCGAGCACAAGGAGCGCGCCGAGGGCGAGCGCGGCCGCCCACGCGAAGACGCGCACGGCGCGCGCGACGTCGGCGGCCCGGGGCGGGCGGCCCTCGCCCAGCCGGTAGGCGCCGCGCTTGGCGAGGGTGAGGCCGAGCGCGCCGGCCATCGCCGCCATCGTCCGGCCCGCGTTGGGGCTCGCGGTGAGGGCGCCGTCGCGCCGGAGCATCCGCAGCGCGCCTCGCGCGTCCTCACCCGCGACCGCGGCACCGGCGAGAAGGCCCAGCGCGGCGAGCCGCGCGGGGACGAAATTCAGCACGTCGTCGAGGCGCGCGGCGAGCTTGCCGAACCACTCGAGCGCGCCGTCGCGATAGCCGAGCATCGCGTCCGCGGTGTTGACGGCGCGGTACGCGGCGGCACCCGCCAGCCCGAACAGAAGGTAGAAGCAGACGGGCGCGATCACGGCATCGGTGAGGTTCTCGGCCAGCGACTCGATGGTCGCCGATGCGACCTCGTCGGGGCCGAGCGTCGCGGTGGGACGGCTCACGAGGTGAAGGCCGACGGCCGCGCGCGCGGCGTCGAGGTCACCGGCGGCGAGCGGCCGCGCCACCGCCTGCCCGGCGCGGATGAGGCCGCGCACCGACAACAGCAGCGAGAGCGCGGCCCCTTCGACGAGCGGACCGGCCGGCCCCAGTCGCGCCGCGAGCGCCGCGACGGCGGCGCCTGCCCCCGCCGCGACACCCATGACGGTCAGCGTGACAAGCGCGCCGCCGACGAAGAGGCGAGGAGGGCCGCCGTGGCACAGCCTGCGACGGCCGATACCGATCGCGCGGCCCATCCAGGCCACGGGATGCAGGCGGTTCGGCGGGTCGCCGAGCGTCAGGTCCAGGGCCGCGGCGACGATGAGAGAGAGGAGCGGCATGGGCCCCGCAATTATCGACAAAGCAAGGCGAATTGTGGTACTCCTTCATCCGTGCAAGCCGCTCTCAGAAGCGCCCGTTGGCCGCGGCTCCTGCTGGCCATTTACCTGGCCTGTCTCGGGCTCGTTTGCTCGTTCATTCTCTTCGAGGTGCTCGACGTCGACGGCTCGGACTTCCTGCCACCCGCGCAGACCGAAGCCGTGAAGCCCGCTGACTCGCACCACGACGATCTCAAGCGCGTCGTCCTCGCAGCACTCGCGATGAGCCTGACTCTCGGCGCCGCCCTGGTCGCCCAGGCCATGGCCCGCTCCGCGCGCGTCGAGCGCGCCGCCGCGCCGCGCCTCCGCCGTTTCGCGCCGACCCCCGCCACGCGCATGCTCCTCGCGCGCGCGACGCTGGCCGACGCGCCGTCCGCCTGACCGCTCTCGTCGCGCTCTCGAGTCGTGCGGTTTCACAAGGAGAGCTCATGGTCAGGCTCGCTCACGTGGTGACGATACTTCTCGTGACGGCGGCCCTCGCGCAGGCGCAGGCGCCCGTCACCACCCTGTCGCTCGACGACGCCGTCGCGCTGGCGCTCCGGGAGAATCCCACCGTGCGCGCCAAGCAGCACGAGTATCGCGCCACGCAGGCGCAGGAGATCACGGCCGGGCTGCGCCCCAATCCCACCGCGTCCTACAGCGGCGATCAGCTCGGCAGCTCCTCCGTCGATCCTCAGCACTTCTGGGCACTCGAACAGCCCATCGAGCTCGGCGGCAAGCGCGGGCGTCGACTTGATGCCGCCCGAGCTGCCATCCGGGTGACCGCCGCCGAGCTGGATGACGTGCGCCGCCAGACCGTGGCTCAGGTCAAGAAGGCGTTCACCGACACCCTGGTGGCGGAGGCGACGCTGGCGCTCGCCGGCGAAAACCTCCGCACGATCGACGAGGTCGAACGCCTGCAGCGCATCCGCGCTGAAAAGGGCGACATCTCCGAGCTCGAGCTGACGCGCATCCAGGTTCAGCGCTTCGCGTTCGAGCGTGACGCCACCGACGCGCGCCAGGCCATTGCGGCCGCACGCATCGCGCTGCGCGCGGCGGTGGGGCCGGAGGCGGTGGCGCCGGACTTCACGCTGAGCGGCGAGCTCGGCTTCCGTGACGTGCCGCTCGACGCCGTCGCGCTCCGCCGCCGCGCGCTGGACGCGCGCCCCGACCTGCGGGCGGCGGAGGCCGCGCGGGCGCGCGCCCGCGCCGACCGCGAGCTGGCGCGCGCCAACGCCTGGAGCGACGTCACGCCCCGCGTCGCCTACGAACGCATCGGAAGCGCCAGCACATACGGCGTCGGCGTGAGCGTCCCCCTGCGCATCTTCGACCGCAACCAGGGCGAGATCGCGCGTACGCGCGCGGAGATCGACCGCGCCGACGCGCTGCGGGAGGCGGCGGCCGTGCAGGTGCTCGCCGACGTCGACGCCACGCTGAGCCAGGTGGCGAACCAGCGCGAGAAGGTCCTGCTCCTGCGCGACACCTATCTGCCCAAAGCCCAGCGCGTGCGCGACACCGTGGAGTTCGCCTACCGCCGCGGCGGCGTGAGCCTGCTCGACTTCCTCGATGCGCAGCGCACGTATCGCGAGACCTCGCTCGAGCATCTGCGCGCGCTCGGCGCCTACTGGGCCGCGCTCTACCAGCTCGAGGCCGCCGTCGGCGGCCCGTGGGAGACCCGGTGAGCCGGCGCGGCGCCGTCACGCTCCTGCCGCTGCTCGCGCTGCTCGCGGCGTGCAGCCGCGGCCCCGACGATGCCGGGGCCAATGCCAAGCCCGAGCCGGTGACGCCGACCGCCGCCCCGAACGTCTCCGTCGTCGTCACGAATCCGAAATACCAGGAGCGTGCCACGACGCTCGAGACGAGCGGCAAGGCGCAGTTCAACGAGGAGGCGCTCGCGCGCGTCCACGCCCCCGTCACCGGCCGCGTGCTCGAGGTGCTCGCGCGGCCCGGTGAGGTCGTGGAGCCCGGGCACCGCCTCCTCATCATCGACAGCCCCGACCTGGGCGCCGCCAAGTCCGACTACGCCAAGGCCGTGGCCGACGTCGAGCGCGCGCAGGCGGCCCATTGGTTCGCGAACGAGCTGTTCGAGGTGAAGGCGGTGCCGGAGAAGGAAGTCCGCGAGGCCGACAACGACTATCGGAAGTCGGTGGCCGAACGCGAGCGCGCGGCCTCGCGCCTGCGCACGCTCGGCATCGGCGCCGACCAGCTGCCGTCCATCGCCTCGCGTGCGGACACCGGCACGCGCATCGTGGTCAGCGCGCAGCGTTCCGGCGTCATCGTCGAGCGCAACGTCACGCCGGGACAGGTCGTTTCGTACGGCCAGTCCGACACACCGCTGAACCTCTTCCTCATCGCCGACGTGTCGACGATGTGGGTGGTGGCCGACGTGTACGAGCCGGACGTGCCGCGCGTGCGCCGCGGCCAGCGCGTCGCCGTCACCCTGCCGTGCTGTCCCCACGACCGCTTCGAGGGCCCGATCGACTACATCAGCGACGTCGTCGACAAGGACACGCGCACGGTGAAGGTGCGCGCGGTCGTGCCCAACCGGGGCCGCGCGTTGAAGGCCGAGATGTTCGTCAAGGTCGCCATCGCCACCGGCGTCGGCCGCGTGCTCACCCTGCCGCTGAGCGCGGTGCACCGCGAGGCCGGCCAGACCTACGTGCTGATCGAGCGCGGCAACGACGACTACGCACGCCGCCCGGTGCAGCTCGGGGCGGAGCTGAACGGCTCCGTCGAGGTCCGCGACGGGGTGACGCCCGAGGACCGCGTGGTCGCCGCCGGGAGCATCCTGCTCAAGAAAGCCGCTCAGTGATCGCGCGCCTCGTCGCCTTCGGGCTGCATCAGCGCTTCGTCACCGTGGCCCTGGCGCTGCTGCTGACGGCGGGCGGGATCGTGTCGTGGACGCGCCTGCCCATCGAGGCCTATCCCGACGTCGGCGACGTCACCGTGGAAGTCATCACGCTCTGGCCGGGTCACGCCGCCGAGGAGGTCGAGCGCCTCATCACGATCCAGCTCGAGAAGGAGCTGAACGGTGTCGCCAACGTCACCTTCCTGCGCTCGGCGTCGCTGTTCGGGCTGTCCAACATCCGCGTGCTCTTCGCCGACGGCACCGACAAGTACTGGGCGCGCCAGCAGGTGCAGGAGCGGATCGCGGGCGCCGAGGTGCCGACCGACGCGCGCCCGACTCTCGGCTCGCTGTCGAGCGTGATCGGCGAGGTCTACCGCTACACGCTCTGGTCGGCGACGATGCCGCTCGTCGAGCTGAAGGCCCTGCAAGACTGGGTGCTCGAGCGCGAGTTCCTCAAGGTGCCGGGTGTCTCCGACGTCATTTCGTGGGGCGGCGGCATCAAGCAGTACCAGATCACGCTCGACCCGGCGCGCCTGCGCGCCTACAGCCTCACCCTCAAGCAGGTCTTCGACGCCGTCGCCGCCAACAACGCCAACGCCGGCGGCTCCTACATCCCCTGGGGCCAGTACGCGCTGACCGTGCGCGGCATCGGCATGATCCAGTCCACGCGCGACATCGAGAACATCGTGGTGGCGGCGCCGCGCGGGACGCCGGTGCGGGTGCGCGACCTCGGCACGGTGGGCATCGGCCACGGCATCCGGCTCGGCGTGCTCGGCCGCGACCACGACGACGACGTGGTCGGCGGCATCGTCCGCATGCGCAAGGGCGAGAACCCCGGCGCCGTCATCGACGGGGTGAGGACGAAGCTGGAGGAGATCAAGCAGATCCTGCCGGCCGGGGTCGAGCTGCGCCCCTACTACAACCGCGAGCGGCTCGTGAAGGCGACCGTCGGCACCGTGATGAAGAACCTGATCGAGGGCGCGGCCCTGGTCGTCCTGCTGCTCTCGCTGTTCCTCTACAACATCCGCGCGGCGATCCTCGTGGCGCTCACGATCCCGCTCTCGCTGCTGTTCGCGTTCATCTTCATGGACCTCAACGCGATCCCCGCGAACCTCCTGTCGCTCGGCGCCATCGATTTCGGGATCATCGTGGACGGCGCCGTCATCATGACCGAGAACATCGTGCGACACCTGTCCCAGCGCCGCGTCACCGGCCACCGGGTCGTGCGCGAGGTCCAGCACAGCGCGCTCGAGGTGGCGCGGCCGCTGACCTTCGCCGTGCTCATCATCATGACCGTCTACGTGCCGATCCTCACGTTCCAGCGGATCGAGGGCAAGCTCTTCCGCCCCATGGCGGTGACGATCTCGCTGGCCGTGATCGGCTCCCTCGTGCTGACGCTGACGCTGATCCCCGTGCTGGCGAGCCTGCTCTTCCGCCGGCCGCCGTCCGAGCGGGAGAGCCCGCTGCTGCGCTGGCTGCGCCGCCCGTACACGCCGGCGCTCGCCTTCTGCCTGCGCCGGCCGGCGGTGCCGATCGGCGCCGCCGCCGCGCTGCTCGTGCTGAGCCTGGTGACGTTCACGTTCCTGGGCAAGGAGTTCCTGCCCGAGCTGGATGAGGGCGACATGTGGGTGCGCGTCGCGCTGCCGCTGGGGATCTCGGTCGAAGGCGGCCGGCCCTACGTCCGCGAGATGCGGGAGCAGTTCCTCCGGTTCCCCGAGGTGCACGCGGTCGTCTCTCAGCTCGGCGCCCCGGACGACGGCACCGACCCGGAGGCGCCCGACAACGCCGAGTTCTACGTCGGCCTCAAGCCGCGCGAGGCGTGGACGACGACGAAGGATCGCGAGGAGCTGATCGAGAAGATGCGGAGGGCGCTGCTCGGGGCGGTGCCGGGGATCACCACGAACTTCTCGCAGCCGATCAAGGACAACGTCGACGAGGCCATGGCCGGCGTGAAGGGCGAGCTGGCCATCAAGCTCTACGGCCCCGATCTCTTCGTGATGGACGCCAAGGCCAGGGAGATCGTGAGCCTCCTGCGTCCGATCCGCGGCGTGACCGATCTCGACTACGACCACTTCGTCGGCCTGCCGCAGCTGCAGGTCGTGATCGACCGCGGGGCCACCGCCCGCTACGGCATCAACATCCAGGACGTCCAGGACGGGATCGAGGCGGCCACCAAGGGCCGCGTGGTCACCCAGGTGTTCGAGGGCGAGCGGCGCTTCGACCTCGCCGTGCGTCTGCCCCGCGGCGACGATCCGCTGGCCACGCTGAAAGCGCTGACCGTGAGCTCGCCGAGCGGCGAGCGCATTCCCGTCACCCAGCTCGCGGAGTTCATCCAGACGGACGGCCTGGCCGAGATCGACCGCGAGGCCAACGCGCGCCGGCTCGCCATCAAGTGGAGCGTCCGCGAGCGCGACATGGGCAGCCTGGTGGCCGAGGCGATGCAGAAGATGAAGGCGGTGACGCTGCCCCAGGGCTACCGCATGGTGTGGTCCGGGCGCTTCGAGGACCAGCAGCGGGCGCTGGCGCGGCTCTACGTGATCGTGCCGCTCGTGATCTTCATCATCTTCATCCTGCTCTTCGGCGCCTTCCAGTCGGTGCGCGACGCGCTGCTCATCATGCTGAACCTGCCGTTCGCGCTGATCGGCGGCACGCTGGCGCTGTTCGCGTGGGGAACGCACTTCAACATCTCGGGTGCCGTCGGCTACATCGCGGTCTTCGGCGTCAGCGTGCTGAACGGCGTGGTCCAGGTCTCGTCGATCCGCCAGGCGCGCGACGAGGGACTCTCATCACGCGAGGCGATCCTGCGCGGCTGCCAGATCCGCTTCCGGCCGATCGTCGTGTCGGGCATCGTGGCCGTGATCGGCTTCCTGCCCGCCGCGCTCTCGCACGGGATCGGCGCCGAGATCCAGCGGCCGCTCGCGCGGGTCGTGGTCGGCGGCCTGATCTCCTCCACGCTGCTGACGCTGCTGGTGCTGCCGGCCATCTACGGTTGGCTCGGCAGCGCCCACGGCCCGGCGCTGCCCGCGGAGGCCGACGCGTGAGGCCGCGCGCCCTCGTCGCGCTGCTGCTCGTCCTGGTCGTGGCCGGCCTGACGCCGCTCGCGAAGGCGAGCCCGCCCGACCCGACGTGGGTCGCGGGCTTCTGGGACAACGGCGACTACGACGACGTCGTCCTGCTCATCTGCGCCACGGCCGCCGACCTGCCGGCGCCGCCGGCGCCGCCGGGCGCCACCGGCGAGATCGTCGCGAGGATCGAGCCCGCCGAGCCCGCCAAGCCGCCGCTCGCCGTCCGCGCCTCCGCCCCCTCCCGCGCGCCGCCGCGCGCCTGACCACCGCCCCTCGCTGAATCGCCGCCGGCCACGCCGGCGGCTTCCGAGACCCGAGCCCGGGCCCCCGCGCGCGTCACGCGCGGCGGCCCGAGGAAGGCGGACGTCATGATCGCGCGGCTCGTCGCATTCGCGCTGCACCAGCGGTTCGTCACGCTCGCGCTGGCCCTGCTCCTCACGGCCGGCGGCCTCGTCTCGTTCCATCGCCTGCCCATCGAGGCCTATCCCGACGTCGCCGACGTCGAGGTCGACGTCATCACGCTCTGGCCGGGCCACGCCGCCGAGGAGGTCGAGCGCTACATCACCATCCAGCTCGAGAAGGAGCTGAACGGCATCGCGAAGGTCACCTTCCTGCGCTCGTTCTCGAACTTCGGCCTGTCGAACATCCGCATCCTGTTCGCCGACGGCACCGACAACTACTGGTCGCGGCAGCAGGTGCTCGAGCGCATCACGCAGGCCGACATCCCCGCCGACGCCAAGCCGCAGCTCGGCCCGCTCGCCTCGCCGATCGGCGAGGTCTACCGCTACACGCTCGAGTCGAAGACGATGCCGCTCGTCGATCTCAAGGCCTACCAGGACTGGGTCCTGGAGCGCGAGTTCCGCAAGGTGCCCGGTGTGGCCGACGTCGTCTCCTGGGGCGGCGGCATCAAGCAGTACCAGGTCACCGTGGATCCCGAGCGCCTGCGCGCCTACAACGTGACCCTCAAGCAGGTGTTCGAGGCCGTCGCCGCCAACAACGCGAACGCCGGCGGCTCCTACATCCGCGAGGGCCAGTACGCGCTCATGGTGCGCGGCATCGGCCTCGTGCAGTCGACGGAGGACCTCGAGAACATCGTGGTCACCTCCTTGAAGGGCACGCCGGTCCGCGTGCGCGACGTCGGCCGCGCCGGCATCGGCCACGCCATCCGCTTCGGCATCCTGGGCCGGGACCACGACGACGACCTCGTGCAGGGCATCGTGTTGATGCGCAAGGGCGAGAACCCCGACGCCGTGATCAGCGGGGTGCGCGCGAAGATCGCGGAGCTGAAGAACGCGCTGCCGGCGGGCGTGGTGATGCGGCCGTACTACAGCCGCGACCGGCTCGTGCGCACCACGGTGACCACGGTCATGCGCAACCTCGTCGAGGGCGCGGCCCTCGTCATCGTGCTGCTCTCGCTCTTTCTCTACGACCTGCGCGCCGCGCTCATCGTGGCGCTGACGATCCCGCTCTCGCTGCTCTTCGCCTTCGTGTTCATGGACCTGCGCGGCATCCCCGCCAACCTGCTCTCGCTCGGCGCCATCGACTTCGGGATCATCGTGGACGGCGCGGTCATCATGACCGAGAACATCCTGCGCCACCTGAGCGAGCGCAGGGTCAGCGGCCCTGGCGTCGTGCGCGAGGTGCAGCACGCCGTCCTCGAGGTCGCGCGCCCGCTCACCTTCGCGGTCATGATCATCATGACCGTCTACGTGCCGATCCTCACGTTCCAGCGGATCGAGGGCAAGCTCTTCCGTCCGATGGCGGTGACGATCTCGCTCGCGGTCGTCGGCTCGCTCCTCCTGACGCTCACGCTGCTGCCGGTGCTCACGACCTTTGCGTTCCGGCGCCCGCCCGCCGACCGCGAGAGCCCGCTCTTGCGATGGCTGCGCCGACCCTACGTGCCCGCGCTGCGCTTCTGCCTGCGGCGGCCGGCCGTGCCCCTCGCCGTCACCGCGGGGCTGTTCGTGCTGGCGCTGTTCGCGTTCACGCTGCTCGGCAAGGAGTTCCTGCCCGAGCTGGACGAGGGGGACATCTGGCTGCGCGTGAAGTTCCCCATCGGCATCTCGCTGGAGGACGCCAACCCGTACGTCCACGACATCCGCGAGCGGCTGCTCACCTTCCCTGAGGTCCGGGTGGTGGTCTCCCAGCTGGGCGCCCCCGACGACGGCACCGATCCCAACGGGCCTGACACCGTGGAGTTCTACATCGGGCTCACACCGCGCGGCGATTGGCGCATCCGCGACAAGGACCGGCTCGTCGAGGCCATGGCGAGGCGCATCGAGGACGTTCCGGGGATCAGCACCACCTTCTCGCAGCCGATCAAGGACAACGTCGACGAGGCACTCGCCGGCGTGAAGGGCGAGCTGGCCATCAAGCTCTACGGGCCCGATCTCTTCACGCTGGAGGACAAGGCGCGCGAGATCGCCGGGGTGCTCGCGGGCGTCCGCGGCGTGACCGACCTCGACTACGACCACCTGGTTGGCCAGCCGCAGCTGCAGATCGTGGTCGATCGCAAGGCGGCCGCGCGCTACGGCATCAACGTGCAGGACATCGAGGACGCGATCGAGGCGGCCACCCGCGGCCGGGTCGTGACCCAGATCTTCGAGGGCGAGCGCCGGTTCGATCTCGCCGTGCGGCTGGCGGGCGGCCACGAGCCGTTGCCGACGCTGAAGGCGCTCACCGTCAGCGCCCCGAGCGGCGAGCGCATCCCGCTCACGCAGCTGGCCGAGTTCATCAAGACGGAGGGGTTGAGCCAGGTCCTGCGCGAGGGCAGCGCCCGCCGCATCGGCATCAAGTGGGGCGTGCGCGAGCGCGACATGGGCAGCCTGGTCGCGGAGGCGATGCGCAAGGTCGACGCGGCGGTGAAGCTGCCCGAGGGCTACCACATGGTCTGGTCCGGGCGCTTCGAGGACCAGCAGCGCGCGCTGGCGCGCCTCTACGTCATCGTGCCGCTCGTCATCTTCATCATCTTCATCCTGCTCTTCGGCGCCTTTCAGTCGATCGGCGACGCGCTCCTCATCATGCTCAACCTGCCCTTCGCCCTCATCGGGGGCACGCTGGCACTGTTCCTGTGGGCGACGCACTTCAACATCTCCGCCGCCGTCGGCTACGTGGCCGTCTTCGGCGTGAGCGTGCTCAACGGCGTCGTCCTCGTCTCCTCCATCCGCCAGGCGCGCGAGGAGGGCCTCGGGGTGCGCGAGGCCGTCCTGCGCGGCTGCCTGCTGCGCTTCCGACCGATCGTGGTGTCCGGGATCGTGGCCGTCATCGGCTTCCTTCCGGCCGCGCTCTCGCACGGCATCGGCTCGGAGATCCAGCGCCCGCTGGCGCGCGTCGTCATCGGCGGGCTCGTCTCCTCCACCGCGCTGACGCTCCTGGTGCTGCCGGTGGTCTACGCGTTGATCGCCGCCCGGTCCGCGCCGGAGCCCGAACCGGAGGCGACCCTGTGAGCGGCCTGCGGATCCTGCACGTCTACCCGAAGGACGATTACTTCACGGGGGCGGCCATCCAGCTGCGCGACCTGGCGCAGCAGCTCGCATGCCGCGGGCACGAGGTCGTCGTGGCGACGCGGCCGAGCGAGCACTGGGCGCGGCTTTGCCGCCAGGAGGGCCTCGCACATTACGGCGTGCCGATGACGTCCGAGGTGGATCTCGCATCGGCGTGGCGCCTCGCCCGCATCCTGAAAACGCACCGGATCGGCGTCGTTCACGCCCACAAGGGCAAGGGGCGGACGCTGGCGCTGATGGCCGGGCTGCTCGTACGGATTCCCGTCCTGATCCTGAACCGCGGCGTCAGCTTCCCGCTCGATCGCTTTCAGCGCCTCGGCTACACGACGCGGCGGGTCACCGCCGTCATCGCGGTCTGCGAGTCCATCAAAACGTCACTCGTGCGCTCGGGCGTCGACCCCAGGAAGATCGAGGTGATCTACTCCGGGACCGACACGACGCGCTTTCATCCGGGCGTCGACGGCGCCGCCGTCCGGCGCGGCCTCGGCTTCACGCCCGCCGACTTCGTGATCACGCAGATCGGCGTGCGCAGCTGGAAGGGGAACGACGACGTCATGGACGCGATGGTGGCGGTCGCCGCGGCGGCGCCGGCGGCGCGGCTGCTGATCGTCGGCGCCCGCAATCCCGACTCGCTCTACGAGCTCGCCCGGCGCCGCCGACTGGACGGCCGCGTGTGCGTCGTCGGCTACCGCGAGGACGTGCCCGAGATCCTCGCGGCCTCGGATTGCTGCGTCGACGCCTCGTATGCCGGCCTCGGTCTCACCGGCACGCTGCGAGAGGCACTCGCGGTCGGTACGCCGGTCGTGGCGACGGATCTCGAGGGCAATCCCGAGCTGGTGACGCACGGCGTGACCGGCCTTCTCGTGCCCCCACGCCGTGCCGACGCCCTGGCGCGCGCGCTGCTCGAGATC
>QHSB01000508.1 GCA_003220335.1 Candidatus Rokuibacteriota bacterium | reverse complement strand
GTCGGGCGTCCGGCGTCCCACGCGCAGATCGCGAGCGCGTCGCCGCCGTTCACGGCGACGGCCCATGCCCCCCGCGACACGAACCGCGTCGCCGCCGAGGCGTAACCGAAGCGCGGCTCGACCCGCCAGCGCAGGGGCACCCGGCCGGCCAGGCCTTCGATACGTCGGGCGAGCTCGCGAACAGGGCTCAGTCCGACCCCGGGAAGCGTCATCGCATCGGTCACGCGCACGGTTCCGCCCGCGGTCACGAACGTGGTTTGAAGCACGTTGGTCCCGGGCAGGTACCGGCGCCGCGCGTCGAACGGGACGTCGGGGCGCAGCTCGAAATAGCCACCGCGGTCGGCGTCGAGGAGGGCGGCGAAGACGCTGGGCGAGTCGAGGTTCGGCAGGCACAGCCAATCGATGCGACCATCGCGCGCGACCAGCGCGACGGTTCGGCCATCGCCGATCACGGCATAGTCCCGGATCGGCGCGTAGCGGCGGCCGGCCATGCCCGCGTGTCTAGCTCGCCGACGGCGAGCGGAGAACCGCCCGCGTGTGCCGCGCGATCATCAGATCTTCGTTCGTCGGGATGACCCTGACCGTGCAGGCGCCGGGTGGCGCGCTGATGGTTCCCGAGTCCTCCGCGTTCCGCCGCGGATCCAGCCGGATGCCCAGGTGTGCCAGCCCCTGACAGATCTCCCAGCGGACCGGCGCCGCCCGCTCGCCGATGCCGCCCGTGAACACCAGCGTCTCGACGCCGCCGAGGACGGCGGCCAGCGCACCGATGGCCTTGCGGATCGACGAGCAGAACATGTCGACGGCCTCGGCGGCCCGGGGGTCGTGCTCCCGTCGCGTCAACAGGGTCTTCATGTCCGAGGTGACGCCGGAGACGCCGAGGAGACCCGCCTCCTCGTCGAGGAGACGCTCGAGCCGGGGCGCGTCGTACCCCTTCTCGCGCATGAGGTACAGGAGGACGCCGGGGTCGAGGTCACCGCTGCGCGTACCCATCACGACGCCGCCGATAGGGGTCAGTCCCATCGTCGTGTCCATCGGGCGTCCATCCCGGATGGCGACCAGGCTCGCGCCGTTGCCGAGGTGCGCAATGATCGTCCGCGCCAGGGCGCCCGGACCGAGCACGCCGACGATGTATTCGTAGGACAGCCCGTGAAAGCCGTAGCGTCGCAGCGCCTCGCTCCAGAGCCCGCGCGGGAGCGGAAAGCGCTGCGCGAGCTCCGGCATGCCTCGATGAAACGCCGTATCGAAGCACGCGACCTGGGGCAGGTCGGGATAGCGCTCGGTGACCGCCTCGATGACCTCGAGCGCGCCCGGGAGATGCAGCGGGGCCAGCGGAGTCACCTGTCGCAGCGCCGCGAGCAGCGCGGCGTCGATCCGCCGCGGCGCCGCGTACGCGGGCCCGCCGTGCACGAGTCGGTGCCCGATCGCCGCGGCCGCGGGTACGCCGCGCTGCTCGAGGTCGGCGAACACCCGCCGCACGGCCGCGCCGTGCTGGGAGGACTCGCGCGTCGGATCGGCCCGCATCGTGCCGCTCGTCAGCAGCTCCTCCTTCGTCTCGCCCATCCGATACAGCGCGAATTTGAGCGAGGAGGAGCCGGCGTTGAGACACAGGATGGCCTCAGGCATCGGTCCACGTCCAGTCGCGCACCTCGGGCAGATCCTCGAGATGCTCGCGGACATACGCCCGGTGTCGCGTCAGCATGGCCCGGCACTCGTCGATGAGCGGCGCCGCGCGCCCGGCCATGCGCGGCGCGCGCCGGAGCGCCTCGATACAGAGGTGATAGCGGCTGATGCCGTTCCTGACGACCATGTCGAACGGCGTGGTGGTCGTCCCCTCCTCGTTGAATCCACGCACGTGGAAACGGTCCGCCCTCGGTCGCCCGTGCACGATCTCGTGGATGGCGCGCTGGTAACCGTGGAAGGCGAACACCACGTCCGTCTCGCGCGTGAAGAGCTCGACGAAGTCGCGCTCCTGCATGCCGTGGGGATGGGCGTCGGGCGTGAACAGCGTCATGAGGTCCACGACGTTGACGACGCGGACCTTCATCTCGGGGGCGTGACGGCGCAGCCACCAGGCCGCCGCCACCACCTCCATGGTCGGGATATCACCGGCCGCGGCCAGGATCACCTCCGGCTCGCCGCCGTCCTCGCGGCTCGCCCACCGCCAGATCGAGGCGCCGCGCGCGCAGTGCTCCCGCGCCGCCTCCATGTCGAGCCACTGCAGCTGCGGCTGCTTGTCGATCACGATGAGGTTGACGTAGTTCCGACTCCGGAAGCAGTGATCCGCCACCGACAGCAGACAATTGGCGTCCGGGGGCAGGTAGATTCGCGACACGGTGCCTTTCTTCGAGAGGACCACGTCGATGAGCCCGGGCCCCTGGTGACTGAAGCCATTGTGATCGTTGCGCCAGCACGTGGAGGTGAGCAGGATGTTGAGCGAGGCCATCGGCGCGCGCCAGTCGAGCTGGTTGGCTTCCGTGAGCCACTTGGCGTGCTGGACGGTCATCGACGCCGACACCATGGCGAAGGCCTCGTACGTCGCGAAGAGGCCGTGACGTCCGGTGAGCAGGTAGCCCTCGAGCCAGCCCTGGCAATTGTGCTCGCTCAGCACCTCCATCACCCGACCGTCCGGCGAGACGTGATCGTCGGTGGGCAGGATGGCGTCCATCGAGCATCGGTTCTCGACGGCGAAGACGTCCCCCAGACGGTTCGAGCTGGTCTCGTCGGGACAGAAGAGCCGGAAATTCCGCTGCCGGGCCGTCCGCGTGAACAGGTCGCGCATCAGCTTCCCCAGCTGTCGCGTGGACTCATGGAGCTCCCGGCCGGGATGCCCGACCGGGATCGCGTAGTCCGTGAAGTCCGGAAGGTCGAGGTCGACCAGCAGGCGTCCGCCGTTGGCGTGCGGGTTGGCACCCATGCGGCGATCGCCTTTCGGCGCCAGTGCGGTGAGCGTCGCCACCGGACGGCCCTCGCCGTCGAAGAGCTCCTCGGGACGGTAGCTCTTCATCCACGCCTCGAGGCGTTGCCGATGCTCGGAATCTTCCCTGACGTTCGCCAGCGGCACCTGGTGGGCGCGGAACGTGCCCTCGACCTGCAGGCCATCGACCACGTCCGGTCCGGTCCATCCCTTGGGCGTGCGCAAGACGATCATCGGCCACTGCGGCCGTCCGACCGGTCCTGTGCGCCGACGGGCCCGCTCCTGGATCGCGCGGATCTTCGCGTAGCACGTGGTGAGCGTGGCCGCGAAGCGCGCGTGCATGTCCATCGGGTCGTGGCCCTCGAGGAGGTGGGGCTCGTAGCCATGACCGGTCATCAGACTGAGGATCTCCTCGTCGGAGCTCCGACCCAGCACCGTGGGGCCGGCGATCTTGTAGCCGTTCAGATGCAGGATCGGCAGCACCGCGCCGTCTCGCGCGGGGTTCAGAAAATGAATCCCCTGCCACGAGCCCGCCAGTGGTCCCGTCTCGGCCTCGCCGTCGCCGACCACGGCGACCACGAGGAGGTCGGGATTGTCGAAGGCGGCGCCGAAGGCGTGAACGAGCACGTAGCCGAGCTCGCCGCCCTCGTGGATCGATCCCGGCGTCGGCACGCTCACGTGGCTGGGCACGCCCCCCGGCGTCGAGAACTGCCGGAAGAGCCGATGCATGCCGGGGCCGTCCCGGGAGACGCTCGGATAGACCTCCGAGTACGTGCCTTCCAGGTACACGTTCGCCAGGATCGCCGGTCCGCCATGGCCCGGGCCGGTGAGGTAGATCACGTCGGCGTGGCTCTCGATGATGAGCCGATTCAGGTGGGCGTAGATGAAGCTGAGCCCGGGCGACGTCCCCCAGTGCCCGAGGAGGCGCGGCTTGATGTGCTCGGGTCGGAGCGGCTCGCGCAGGAGAGGATTGTCTTGCAGATAGATCTGGCCGACGGTCAGGTAGTTGGCCGCACGCCAGTACGCGTCGAGATCTCGAAAGTCCATCATCGCCTCGTTCTGCCGGGACTCATCGCCGGCGACGCCGCCGCGAGCAGCGCGGGCAGCTCGTAGGTGAGCAGGTCTCCGATGCGCTCCACGCTGACGTCGGCGGGCGGGTAGGTGGCGAGCGCCTTCGGGTCGTGGGCGTAGTGGCCTTGCCGCGGGAAGACGGAGGTGACCCGGTCTCGCCACGCCTGCTTCACCGCCGTCAGAATCCGCAGCTTGTCATCGACCAGCACATAGTGGTCGGCGGGATATCGCCGCGCCACGTCGTCGAGCTCCTGCTCCTTGTGGATATAAATGAGGACGTGGCGGTCGACGGCTTCCTGCAATCCCGAGCGCTCGACCTTGCGGGGCTGAAAGACGGCATCGCCGTCCGAGAAGATCACCGTCGGTCCCCAGGCGCGGAAGCGCTCGAGCACGTCGAGTGAGTTCGGGTACAGGCGATTCGCGAACGGATAGTTGACCATGAACGATGAGACGGTGAGCACCCGCGGATCGCGGGGCTGCTCCACCCGATAGCGCTGCAGGGCGCCCAGATAGTCGGCGTAGCCCAGCTCCGCGCGCAGCTCCTCGAAGATGGCCCAGTACCGCGCCTGCCGCTCGGGCCCGACCGTGTGCTCGAGATGTCGCTTGAGATCCGCCGCGATGTGATCGTTGTCGAGCAGCGTGTTGTCGACATCGACTAGGAAGGCGACCGGATGATGGCTCGGCATCGGATCCCATCCTCAGCGCATCAGCAGGCCGCCGTTGACGTGCAGGGTCTGGCCCGTCATGTGCCGCGACTCCTCGCCGGCGAGAAACACCGCGACGCTCGCGATGTCGTCCGGCTGGGCGATGCGGCCGAGCGGAATGACCCTGGCCATGGCCGCGATCTCCTCCTCGGTGTTGCCACCGCGCGGCTGGGCGGTGTCGGTGGTGCCCGGCGCGATCGCGTTCACACGGATGCCGTGCGGGGCGAGCTCGAGGGCCATCGTGCGCGTCATCGTGATGACGCCGCCCTTGCTGGCCGTGTAGTGCACGCCGCGCGGCTGGCCGCGCACCGACGACGAGGAGAGATTGATGATCGATCCGCGTCGGCCGCCTGCGATCATGGCCCGGGCCGCCGCCTGGGCGCAGAAGCACGAGCCCTTGAGGTTGACGTCGAGGACGTAATCCCACTCGCGCTCGGAGAGCTCGAGGAACGGCGACCGCGGGTAGACGCCGGCGTTGTTGACGAGCACGTCGAGGCCGCCCAGGTCCCTCACGGCGCGCGCGACGAGCGCCTGATCCTGGTCCACGTGCGCGACGTCGGCCTGAGCCACCAGGGCACGCACGCCGGAGGTGCGCACCTCCTTCGCGACCTGCTCGGCGGCGCCGACATCATCCAGATAGTTGACGACGATGTCGGCGCCCTCGCGGGCGAACGCCAGCGCGATGGCCCGCCCGATCCCCTGCTGCGCGCCGGTCACCAGCGCCACTTTTCCCTTCAGTCGCATCACGACCCTCGAGCGGATTATCGCGCACGAGGAAACCACGCGCGGTGCTCGTCCGGTCAAGAAGTGATCGCTGGTCGGAACGTGTCCACCTCCGATCCAGCCTGGCCCGGCGTTGAACGTCAAGCCCGACAGGCGTTTACGTGATGCACAGGGTCCGGCATCGAGGTTGCCTTGTCTCTCGGGTAGGGAGGGCACCGTGAGCCACTTCAGCCGGGAGCCGAAGGTCGTCAACCACTTCAGCCGGGGGCCGGACGTCGTGAGAGCGCGCGCCAGCACCACACCCACGGTGGTGGCGCCGCCGAGCGGCGAGGTGTCCCCGAGCGCTCGCCGATTCGGCGAGATCCTCGTCGAGGAGAAGATCATCACCGAGGCGCAGCTCGAGGCCGCGCTGCGACTGCAGGCGGTGTCGCAGACCTACGTGCCGATCGGGCAGGTGCTGCTCGCCAACAAGCTGATCACGCGCAAGAAGCTCAACGCCCTGCTCCACCGCCACAAGCGACGGTCACGGCTGGGCGAGATCTTATTGAAGGCCCGACGGATCACCGCCGAGCAGCTGAACGAGGCGCTGGCCCTCCAGCGCCGGACGCCGATGCCGATCGGACAGGCGCTCATCAAGCTGCGCTACGTGAACGAAGCGACGATGCGCGACGCGCTGTGCACGCAGCTCCACATCAACTTCTTCGACCTGGATCCGATCTCGATCGATCAGGAGCTCGCCCGCTTGATCTCGGAGCGGTTCGCGACTCGGCACCTCGTCATCCCGTTGTTCCGCGTCGACGACGTTCTCGTGGTGGCGATGGACGATCCCTCGCAAGTGGAGACCATCGAGAATCTCCAGGCCAGCCTGGGACTCCACGTCGAGATCGTGACGACGACGACCGCGAAGCTGAAGGCGGCCATGGCGCGCCTGTACGGCCCGCCCACCCAACCCGACGTCAACGTCTTTCGTCGGTCCAACATCCTGGTCGGCCCCATCCGCGATCACCTGGTGGCCGACCTGGTCGCGAAGGGGCTCCGGGGCGTCGCCGTCGTTCCGCCCGGCTGGCAATAGTCACTTGTACCTGATCACCGTCCCCCTGACGGTGGTGCGGTAGAGGTTGAGCATGTAGGCCCAGAACCAGCGCTCCGAGATCTCGGGATTCAGGAGCGCGTCGCCGCCTTTGCTCTTGACCGCGGCCTCGTAGGCTCGGACGAACCGCTCATTCTGTCCGATGGGTATGAAGTTGAAGAGCATGATGCCGGTGGCCGAACCCTGCCCCTCGCCCAGCTCCTCGTAATTGCTCCCGGTGCGCGTCTCGATCTTGAGCGGTTTCGAGACGCAGCCCCCGGTCAGGAACGCGAGCAGTGACAGTGACAGAACCGTTCTCGTCGCGGTCATTCGTGCTCCCCCTTGTTCGGACACCTCGGGTGCGGTGGCCCGCCGCGCTCACGGCGCGCAGGCGCGGATCGCGGCCATCGCCGTCTTCCTCGCGTCGGGGCCCGACGCGCGCGGGCTCACGATAGGCAGCGCGAGCCCGGCGCGGCGATAGGCGGCAAGGCGGTCGCGGCACGTGTCCGGGGTGCCGGCGAGCGCCACCGCGTCGATCAACGCGTCGGGTACGACCTTCGCCGCGGCGTCGCGGCCGCCGCCATCGAACGCCTCCTTGATCGCCCGCACGGCGTCGCCGAAGCCCGCCTCCGCGAGCAGCCGATTGTAGCGGGGAAAGAAGCCGGCGTAGAGACCCACGGCGGGCCGCATGGCATCACGCGCGGCGGCGACGGTGCCGGCCACCGCGCACGGAATCAGCGACGCCACGTCGACCGCCGTCGCGTCGCGTCCGGCGCGGCGCGCGCCGAGCGCGACGTGCTCGACGGCGCGCGCGATCGTGCTCGGCGTCGGCCACGTGAGGAGCACTCCCTGCGCCAGCTCGCCCGCGATCTCGAGCATGCGTGGGAACAGGGCGGCCACGTAGATCGGGACGTCCGGCCGATGCGGCGGGAACCAGAGGTCGAACCGCTCGATCGTGACGACCTCGCCACGATGCGAGACGACGCCGTCGCGCACCAGGGCGCGCACGATGGCGATCGTGTCGCGCAGCCGCGCCGTCGGCTGGACGAACGGGATGCCGTGCTCGGGCTCGACCTGCACCCGGTGGCTTCCGCCCAGGCCGAGGATGAACCGGCCACTGGAGAGCTGGTCGACGGTGGCCGCCGCCATCCCGATGGTCGTGGCGCTCCGCACGAACACGCTCGAGATACTCGTGCCGAGCCGGATCGTCCGGGTCTCGACGGCGCAGGCGCCGAGGATCGCGAACTGGTCACCCCCATGACCCTCCGCCACCCACGCCGATTCGTAGCCGAGCGCCTCGGCGAGCTTCACGCACTCGACGATGTCAGCGGGCGACAGGCCGCCGCTGAAAGCGACTCCCACGCGAACCATTCGACGGAGTATATTCGAAGTACCCTGATCCGCCTCGGGGCCGGATGTCCGGCAGGCGGCGCGCTTCGCACGTATCCGGGCGATGCCGTCTATGCCGTCTCACCGTGGGGGTGGGCTCCGAGCATCCCTCGACGCCTCCGTCGCCGAGGGCGCCGCCGCCGAGGTGTTCGCCGCGTGCGCCGGCGGCGCGGTGCTCACCGGCTGGGCGCTCTTCCTCGGAGCGAGCCCGATCGTCATCGGACTTCTCAGCGCGCTTCCGCTCGCCGCGCAGATCGTCCAGGTGCCCGCGGCGTGGCTCACGCAGCGAATCGGCGCTAAGCCGGTCACCGTCGCCGCCATCGGCGCCGCGCGTCTCGTGTGGCTGCCGCTGGTTGCCGTGCCCTTCCTTCACCTGGCCCCGGCCACCGCGCTCCTGGTCTTCGTCGCCGTCGTGGCGCTGGCGAGCGTCCTGGGCGTCGTCGGCAACAATGCCTGGACGGTGTGGATGGGCGACCTGGTCCCCGGCCCCGTACGCGGACGCTTCCTCGCCCGCCGCATGGTCTATCTGACCCTCGCGGGCACCATCTCGTCGCTCGCCGCCGGATGTGCGCTCGACGCGCTCGCACCGCGCGGCTTCAAGGGCGAAACACTGGGCGTGCTGGCGGCCGTCGCCTGCGCGGCGGGGATCGTGAGCATCCGGCTCCTGCTCGCGCAGCAGAGCCCGCGCGGTCAGGAAGACAGCGCGCCCGACTGGGGCGACGTGGCTCGCGCGGTGCACGATCCTCGAGCGCGTCCGCTGCTCGGCTATCTCCTCGGCTGGGGCGCGGCGGTGGGGATCTCGGCGGGCTTCTTCTCGTTCCACATGCTCGCCAATCTCGAGATGGCGTTCATGCTCGTGGCCGCCCACGCGGTCATCGTGGCGGCCCTCCGCATCGTGTCGGCTCCGGCGTGGGGCCGTCTCGTCGACACCCTCGGCGCGCGGCCGGTGCTCGTCGTCTGTTCCTTCGGCATCTCGATCGTCCCGCTGATCTGGCTCTTCGTGACACCCGACCGGCTGTGGCCGATCGCGATCGAAGCGGTCGTGTCCGGCACCCTGTGGGGCGGGCACGGCATCGCCGCGTTCGATCTATCCATCGCCGTGTCCCCACGGCGCGGACGTCCCTTCTACCTGGCCGCCTTCGCCGCCGCGGGCGGATTGGGCTTCGCCGTCTCCTCGACGCTCGCCGGCCTGCTGGCCTGGGCGCTGTCGGCTCCGCTTCACGCGCTCGGCTCTTCGTGGAGCGAGATGCACGTGCTCTTCCTGCTCTCGGCGATCGGCCGGGCGGGGGCCGCGGTTCTCGCCGTCCGCATCGACGAGCCCGCCGCGCGTGGCGTGCCCGAGCTCGCGCGCGCGCTGCTGAGCATCCTGGCCCGCCGATCCGTTCGGCTGCCGCGGGCGGGCGCCGCCGAAGTCTGACGGGCGATCGACGCGAGGCGTCTTGACCATCCTCGCGGACTCACCTAGCATCGCCACCGCGCATGAATCACCCCGACCGTGCGGTTGCCCTGCTTCGTGTCGTCGTTGGCGCGTGGTTCATCAAGGCGGTCTGGACCAAGGTCAGCTACGGGGTCGTGGCCGGCGTGATCCCCTACCCGATGGTGTCGCCGCGCTTCATCGCGTTCCATCCAAAGCGCGTGGCGGAGTTCGCCGCCGGTAACCCGATCGGATGGTATCGAGACTTTCTGCAGACGACGGTGCTTCCCCATGCCGAGCTGTTCGCCACCCTCCAGACGATCGGCGAGGTCGTCGTGGGCGTCGGGCTGCTGCTCGGGGTCATGACGCGCCTGGCCGCGGCCGTCGGCCTGTTCCTCGCGCTGAACTTCGGTCTCGCCAACCAGTGGATGAGCTTCGGACAGCAGGGCTTCCATCTGCTGCTCGTCGTCTCGATGGCGATCTTCCTCGTCACCGGGGCCGGCCGCGTGTGGGGGCTCGATGGCTGGCTCCTTGCGAGAACGAAGCGGCTTCGAATCCTGAGATGGCTCGCGGCTCTCCTTCTCGTTGCGATGGTCCCGGAGGCGCACGCCGAGCTCCGCGTCTTCGTGACCAACGAGAAATCGGACGACGTCACGGTCATCCAGGCCGACACCGGGACGGTGCTGAAGACCCTGGCCGTGGGTCAGCGACCGCGCGGGGTCACGGCGAGCGCGGACGGCAAGCGCGTCTATGTCGCGAACTCGAACAGCGACTCCCTCAGCATCATCGACGCGGCCGGCCTCACCGTGATCGGCACGCTCCCGGCCGGCCGCGATCCGGAGGGACTGACCTTCAACCGGGACGGGACGCTCCTGTACGTCGTGAACGAGAACGACTCCGCGGTGACCGTCATCGACGTCGCGTCCTCGAAAAACGTGAAGAAGATCGAGGTGGGCACCGAGCCGGAGACGGCGGTCCTCTCCCCCGATGGTCGCTGGGTCGCCGTCAGCAACGAGACCTCGAACGACATCCACCTGATCGACACCGCGGCCCAGGCGGTGGCCAAGAAGATTTCGGTGCCGAAAAACCCGCGGGGCATGCGGTTCACCGCCGACTCGCGTCGCCTGTTCGTCGCCAGTGAGCAGGCGCACGTCGTCTCCATCGTGAACATGGACACGCTGAGCGTCGAGAAGTCGGCGCCGACCGGCGGCAGCCGCCCCGTCGACGTCGCCTTGAGCCGCGATGGAAAACGGGCGTGGGTGTCTCACGGGGGGTCGGGGGACATCCGCGTTCTCGACGCCTCGACCCTCGACGTGCTCGCGACGATCGCCGTGGGACCGCGGGCCTGGTGGACCGCGCTGACGCCGGACGGCAGTCGCCTGTACGTGACGGTGGGCCGGGCCGGCGACGTGGCGGTGATCGACACGGCCGCCGGCAAGGTCGTCGGTCGCGTTCCCGCCGGCACGCTGCCGTGGGGCATCGTGGTCGTCGATGTCCCGTGAGGGCTCACCCTGTCGCGCCGCGGCAGCATGACTTGACAGCGGCGAGTGATGGGGCGTTTAGATATGCCGCTGTGCGAGTGAGGATGAGTGCCATACCCAGAGTCAGAGTCGAGAGGAGAGCACCTATGAGGAAGTGGCTGTCCATCGGTCGCGCCACGCTTCTGTTCGCTCTGGTGTTGCTCTTCGTAGCGCCCCCGCTCGCGTCGGGGCAAACAGCGGGGATGGGTCGGCTACAGAACGAGGACCCCAACAACTGGCCCATGTACCACCGCACCTATGACTCGTTCCGCTTCAGCCCGCTCGCCCAGATCAACAAGGACACCGTCAAGAACCTGACGGTGGCCTGGGTGCACCAGCCGGGCGCGATCGTGCAGGGTCTGGAGTCCACGCCGCTCGTCGTCGACGGCGTGATGTTCTACATCGCCTCCTACAATCGCGTCTTCGCCCTGGACGCGGCGACCGGCAAGGAGCTCTGGCACTTCTATCCGAAGCTCGATCCGGTGGTGAACACGCTGTTCTTCCAGCCCTACAACCGGGGATTGGGCTTCGGTCACGGCCGCGTGTACTTCGGCAGCCTGGACGGGCGCGTCTTCGCGCTCGACCAGAAGACCGGGAAGGTGGCCTGGGAAAAGCAGGTCCTCGAGACCAAGAAGTGCAGCTGCAACTTCACCGGCGCGCCGCTCGTGGTGAAGGACAAGGTCATCCTCGGGCAGACGGCGGGTGAGCTGCCGATCCAGGGCAAGATCTGGGCCCTCATGGCGGCCACCGGAGAGAAGGCGTGGGAGTTCAACACCATCAAGAACGATCCGAAGAGCTGGGGCGGCGACTCCGGCAAGTTCGGCGGCGGCGGCGGCTGGATGACCGGCTCCTACGACCCCATCCTGAACCTCGTGTACTGGGGCACGGGGAATCCGGCGCCGGACTACGACTGGGGCGGCGCGCGGCCGGGCGACAACCTGTACACCTCGTCGGTGCTCGCCCTCGACGCGGACAACGGCCAGCTCAAGTGGCACTTCCAGGAGATGCCGCACGACGACTGGGACTACGACGCCGGGCTCGGCGAGAGCCTGGTCCTCGATCGCGACGGCAAGAAACTGCTCGTGTACCAGAACAAGAGCGGCTTCGTGTTCGTATACGACCGCACCAGCGGCAAGATCCACAACGTGTGGCCGATGACGCACACATACAACTTCGTGAAGAGCATCGATCCCAAGACCGGCGAGCTCGTCGGCCGCAACGCGCCGCGCGAGGTGGGCAAGCCGAAGTTCATTTGCCCGTGGATCGCCGGCGGCCGCAGCTGGAACTCGGGCTCGTACAACCCCAAGACGAAGCTCTGGTACAACACGGCGATGGAGGTGTGCGAGGAGGTCACGGTCGAAAAGCAGACGCCGCAGACCGAGCCGGCGGCGGGCCTCTTCTTCGGCGGTGACCAGGTCGCCAAGCACCCGCCGGGGGGCGAGGCCTACGGTCACCTCGATGCGCGCGATCCGGTCACCGGCGAGCGCAAGTGGAGCATCAACTTCAAGTACCCGCCGATCGGCAGCGTGCTCTCGACGGGCGGCGGCCTCGTGATCCACGGAGACCTCGAGGGCATCGTGCACGCGTACGATGCCGACACCGGCGAGCAGCTGTGGCACTTCCGCACGGGCTCCGGCCATCGCGGCGGTCCCATCAGCTACTCCG
>QHSB01000507.1 GCA_003220335.1 Candidatus Rokuibacteriota bacterium | reverse complement strand
CTCGCGGCGCGATCGTCATCTTCTGCGACGACGACGTGGCGCCCGAGCCCGTCGTCGTCGAGCGCCTGCTCGCCCATTACGCGCGCGTGCCCGACCTCGCCGGCCTTGCGCCCGTCATCGTGAACTACCCGCGGCCGGCCTGGCCGGGGCGCGTGCACCACCGCATCTTCCGGCGCGGGCCGTTCCGCGACGAGCGCCAGCCCATCTACTGGTACTGGCGTCGCTATCC
>QHSB01000506.1 GCA_003220335.1 Candidatus Rokuibacteriota bacterium | reverse complement strand
CCGCCGCGACGCGCTCGCCGAGCTGCGCCACGACGCGCGGTACCGGGCGGCCTCCGTCGGCGAGGACATCGACCTGTGCTGGTCGCTCGTCGGCCGCGGCGGCCGTCTCGCCATCGCCACCGACGCACGCATCGTGCACAACAAGGCGCCGCGGCCCGCGAAGCGGCTGGAGGAAGCGCTGCTCACCTCCTGGGCCTTCCTCTACGACAAGCACGTGCCCAAGACGCTCGCGACGCGCCTGGCCTTCGCCTGGTTCATGACGGGCGTGGTGCTGAGCGCGCTCCACGCGACGGTACGCACCCGCTCGTGGGCGCCGCTCAGGTCGGCGTGGGCGGGTGTGCAGGGCGTGCGCAGCGACTACGCGGGCTCGACGTTCCTGGCCCCGCGCGCCCGCGCGTCCTGACCCCCGGCGGCGTCGCCCGCTACTGCGGCGCCGGACGGCGGCGCTTGAGCGCGCGGAAGCCCGGTGGGAGCGGCTCGATCGGCGGCAGCACGCCGCGGGCGAGCGCATATTTGATGAGGGCCGTGTAGTTCTTCAGCCGGAGCTTGCGCATGACGTTCGCGCGATGCGCCTCCGCCGTACGCACACTGATCGAGAGCCGGCGCGCGATGCGCGTGCTGCTGTAGCCCTCGGCCACCAGCTGCAGCACCTCGCGCTCGCGGCCGGTGAGCGACTCGTAGGAGTCGCCGGTGAGGCGCTCGGCCTGCAGCAGCCACGACTGGACGTCCTCGGGGGAGAGCGGCGAGCTGAGATACCGCCGGCCCTGCGCCACCGTGCGGACGGCGCGCGTCAACTCGTGGGCCTCGGCCTGTTTCACGACGTAGCCCGACGCGCCGTTGCGCAGCGCCTCCGTCACGTACCACTCGTTGACATAGCGGGAGAGCACGATCACGCCGGTCTTCGGCGAGCGGTCGCGCACCTGCCGGGTGATCTCGATGCCATACAGGCCGGGCATCGCGACGTCGACGATGAGGACTTCGGGCTTGAGACGCTCGACGAGCGAAACCACGGACAGGCCGTCCGCCGTCTCACCGACGACTTCGAAATCGTCCTCGATCTCGAGGAGACACTTGATCGCTTCGCGGACCACGTTCTGGTCGTCCGCGAGCACGATCCGGGTCGTGGCCCGGCTGCCGGAGCCTTTCTCGGATTTCTTCACGGTGTCGGTCAGGTCCACGCTGTCCTCAGGGTGTGGCGGACCGCTGAAGAAATACGCTGGTCCGCGCACCGCGTCTATTCGTATACCTACCGAGTGCAAAGGTCATACCTTCGTCGTGCCGTGGACAGCTTACGTGTGAGACTCGGCAAAACTTCTCTCAGTCGGGGACCGCCACCCACGTCACGGCGCGGACTTACGTGTGGCACGCGGCTGGCAGGCTTTGGACCAACTCGACCGAGCGGAGGCTGCATGAGCATTTCCGGGAAAGCGGTTCGGCCCCGAGCGCTCGAAGTCGTTCCCCCCGTTACGAAAGGCACCGGCCTTCGGCCTCCACCGATCCACATCCTGGTCATCGAAGATCACGACGACACGCGCGACGTTCTCGACATGCTGCTTCGAACGGAAGGTTACGAGGTCACGCTCGCGGTCGACGGCCAGGACGGCCTCGACAAGTACCGGCAGCGGCCGGCCGACATCGTGCTGGTGGACATCTTCATGCCGCGCAAGAACGGCATCGACACCATCCGTGAGCTGACGCGCGACTTCCCGGATTCCGTGTGCGTCGCCATGTCGGCGGACGGCGATCCGCGGCGCCGCAACGCGCTGGAGTTCGCGCGCGAGGCGGGCGCGCGCCTGACGCTGCGCAAGCCGATCGAGCCGTGGGTGCTGCTGCGGACGCTGGAGGGCGTGGTGGCCGGGCGCCGCTCGCTCACGCGGCTCACCGCGGCCGGTTGAGCCGGCTCAGCGAATCAGGAAGCGCTTCACCTCGTAGGGACCGAACGTCGCCACGAATCCGGTGCCCTCGACCTTGGGCCCCGCGGCCTGCGCGTCGAGGTCCATGACGGCGCCGGCGGGGGCGGTCAGCGTCCAGGACGCTGTGACCGCTCCCGCGCCCGTGTTGTAGGCGAACAGGTAGCGCGCGCCGTCGGGGCTGCGTTTGCCCAGGACCCGCACGGCGGCGGGACCGCCCGTGACGATCGGCGCGTCGGGGGCGAGCAGCACCGGCTCCAGGGCGTGGATTTCCTTCGTGATGCGAACGAGCTCGCCCCACTTCCGCTCGCGCTCCCGCGGGTCCTTCACCCACGCCAGGCCCTTTTCGCCCCACGACCAGTACAGAAGACCGCGGGCGCCCTCGATGATGGCCATCCAGCTCATCGTCTTGATGTCTCGGCCCGAGGGCCAGCCGCCGGCGCCGGTGAGCGGGAAGTACTGGATGACCATCCACACCGGCCGGCTGCCCTTCACCGCGTCCTGGCCGAGCCGCGTCCACTCGCCCACCATCGCGAGGTCGTTCTGGCCGGCCGGCTGGATCACCGGATAGGGATCCAGGCCCATCACGTCCACCGCGTCGCGCCAGAGCGGCGCCTGGCGCTCCAGGCCGTCGCCGAGGACCGCGTAGGTGAGGGTGCCCGGCGCGGCGGCCGCGAGAACCCGGCGCTGCGCGAACGCGCGCGGGACCATCTCGGCGGGACGCTCGTCGGCGGTATAGAAGCCGGCGAAGCCCGGGTGTGACGAGAGGGTGCGCGCCACCCATCGGGTCAGCGCCTCCTCGCCCTCCCGCGCGGCCGGATACTCGATCTCCTTGTACTGCGGGTCGTCGCGGTAGTAGAAGTTCACCGTCTGCAGATAGCGGATGCCGCGCGAGGCCAGCTCGTCCATGTACGTCGTCAGCGCGGGGATCGGCGCGCGGCCGAGGTGATAGTTGATCAGCATGTTGACGGGCGCCTCGGACATCTTCGTGATGCCCCACCCGTTCTCGCCCTGCGCGTAGGTCGAGCGCGTCGTGGAGTAGCCACCCGTCGTGTAGAGGCCGATCACGAACGCCGGCTTACCGTCCATGTACAGGACGTTGCGCTCGTCGTACCAGTACCGCAGATCCTCCCGCGCCTTGGCGGGCACGCGCACGATGCGGTGGTCGGGATAGCGTGACGTGGCGGCGCCGGCCGCGTCGAGCACCTCGGCGCGCAGCAGCCAGGCGTTGCCGCGCAGCCCCGCGGCGTCGAGCTCCGCGGTTCCTGGCCCGGTCACCACGCGCTCGCGCGCCATCGCGCCGCCGGCCTCCTCGAGTAGCGCCAGCCTCACGCGGGCGCCCTGGGGCGCGTCGACGGCGACGCGCACGACCTGAGGCCGGTCCTCGAAGAGCATGCCGCGAAAGTTGGGATAGAGCAGATAGACTTCGAGCGCGGGCTTGCGCCGCTCGGTGAGGCTGATCTCATCGAACCACGCGCTGCCGTCAGGCGCGCCATAGGCGCCGACGGCCACCTTGTACGGGCCGCGCTCGGACACCGCGATGCCGCCCTTGGTGAGCTGCGTCCAGTCCGCTGTACCGCGGATCACATCGGTGCAGTGCCACCAGTTGAAGCGCGGCCGCGCGTCCAGACACACGCGTACGCCGCTGCGCGGGTCCTTCGTGCCGAGGTGGTCCGCCTTGAACCACCCGCCCACCGTATAGAGGCCCGGCTCGAGGGTCACCGTCTGCTCGAGCTGGGGCACGCCGGACTGGGCCTCGGCACCGGTCAGGCGCAGCGCGGGACGCCCGCCGCGGCCACCGCGATCGATCGACCAGGGGCCGCCGACGCGCGCGTTCCAGCCGGCGAGGTCGCCGGCCGGCGCGTCGAAGTTGGGGTTCTTGACGAGGTTCGGACCCGGCGACTCGGCGCCGGGCAGCGCGGTCAGGCCGCCGACGGGGATCACGCGGTTCTCGGCACCACGTACGGCGAGCGGCAGGGCGGCGGCGAGCAGGAGCAGTCCAGCGAACACGCTGCCGCGACGGAGCGCGGACGCGGTCATCGCGACGGTTCGGGCACGGGCGCAAGGACGAGGCCGTCGTCGCCTGCGGGCGCGGCCAGCTCGGCCGCGCGCACCTCGGCCGCGAAGCGGCCGAGCACGATCGTGACGAACACGGCGAGCCAGAGCATCTTCTCGTACTGGGCGCTGATGAAGAAGCCGGCCACGAGGAAGCCAATGAGACCGCTACGCAGGCCTTCCGCCCAGCCCGCGAGGTCGCGGCCCTCGGGCGAGGCGCCGAGCCGCGTAGCGCGGTTCAGGATGTGGAAGGCGGCGAAGATCAGCATGACGAACACCACGAAGACCGGAATGCCGAACTCGGCGGCGACCTCGAGGAACGAGTTGTGGGCAATATTACCCTGCTCCAGACCCGTGTAGAGCGTGCTCAGCGACTTGAAGTTGAGCGGCCCCACTCCGAAGATCGGGTTGTCCGCGATCATACGCAGGGCCGCGAAGAACAGCGCCGTGTGCGCCTTGTTCGACGCCTCGAGCCCGGCGGGCGCCGCCGTCTCGGTCTCGAACACCGTCCACATCCTCGAGCCGAGGTCCGTCGGAACGATGATGAGACCGAGGAGCATGATCGCCATCACGCCGACGGCGCCGGCCAGGCCGCGGCGCCGATAGAGGAACACCACGCCGGCGACGAGCAGGCCGAGGAATCCGCCGCGCGACGACGTCAGGAACAGCTCGAGCCCCAGCAGCAGGCCGGCACTGGTCCAGAGCCAGCGCCGTGAGGGCACGGTCGCCTGCGCGGCGAAGACGAACGCCAGCGGAATGACCAGCACCAGGATCGTGGCGAAGTAATTCGTCTCGTACAGGCCGACGCCGAGCCGGTCGTTGAAGCGGATCATCTGGCGCAGCGCGTACGGAAAGACGATCAGGAGGCTCAGGGCCATGGCGCGGAGCACGCGGCCGAGGTCCTGCTGCGTCTGCACGCTCATGAGGACGAACGGCAGAAACGTCAGAAACGCCAGGTAGCGCGAGATCGCCAGGAAGCCGCTGCCGCTGACGAGGCCGGCGAAGAGCACGCCGAAGAAGAACAGCAGGAACAGCGAGGCCAGCCGCGAGCCGAGGAGCGCGCCGTGCGGGTGGCCGCTCGCCAGTCGCATCATGGCCCAGGCGAAGCCCACGAGCCCCAGGAGCTTGATCACCGTGAAGTCCGGGAACACCCCCAGGAAGTTGGGGGCGATATAGAGGTAGGGGCTCGCCTCGAACGGCATGATCAGGATCATCAGGGCGAGGAGCCACATGGCTCCTAGTCGCGTCGCAAGACCCGTACCGTGCCCAACCCCCCGACTTTCAAGGGGTCGGGCGCGCCGGGCTGAACCTCAGTCGCCGATGAGGGTACCCGATTGCACCCAGGCGTTACCCATCACGGCTTGCGGGCGCGGACCAGCAAGAACATCGGCCGGCGCCGCTCGTCGCCGGCCTGCGGGTGGCTGCGGAGCCACGGCTCGCCGGGCGTCGGCTCGACGACGCGCTCGATCACCAGCCCGGCGTCCAGCAGGCCGTTGACGAGCGTGGCGAACATGCGGTGCACCTTCCGCACCCCGGGGACGAACCAGGTCGCTTCGCGGGCGCCCTCGTCGGCGTAGCGATCCACGCCCCAGCACGTGCGCCGGCCGGCGCTATCGAGTGCCCAGCCGTCGTCCGAGGCTCGCGCCGTGTAGATCGGATGCTCGGTCGAATACACGACGACACCGCCGGGCGCCAGCCATCCGGCGATGCGTCGAACCAACCCCGCGTAGTCGTCGACGTAATGGAAGGCGAGCACGCTCGCGACAAGCTCGAAGCGCCCCGCGGGAAACGTGACGTCCTCGATCGCGGCCCGAGCGTACGTGACACGCGGATGGGCGAATTCGGCTCGCGCCAGGGCCAGCATCCGCTCCGACACGTCGACGCCGATGACCTCGGCGGCGCCGCTCGTCGCCAGATGGTGCGCGAGCTGCCCGGCGCCGCAGCCAAGATCCAGGGCCCGCCGACCGTTGACGTCGGGCAGGAGCGCCAGCAGATCGGCATGCTCCATGGCCCGCTTCCAGCCGGCGCCGAATCGTTCGAGCGTCGAATAGCCCGCGAAGAACCGGGGGTCGTCGTAGATGTTCTGAGGGTCCACGCCTTCGCTAGTTTCGCACTGGGTGACATGGGGGGCCCCGAAATGGCCCCCCCAATCCCCCCACCTTCGGAGCGTCCCGGCGAAGCCGTGCCGCTCCTCTACACCGCGCCAGCTCTTGGGGCCCCGAAATGGCCCCCAATCCCCTACCTTCGGAGCGTCCCGGCGAAGCCGTGCCGCTCCTCTACACCGCGCCAGCTCTTGGGGGCCCCGATATGGCCCCCCACAGCCCCCAAACGTTCGGAGCGGCCCGGCGCAGCCGGGTCGCTCCTCTTAACCCCCAGACGCAGGGGTGCCCCGGCCAAGCCGGGGCACCCCTCGATACTCCTAGCGTTCGACGATGGTCGACGCCCCGGCCCAGCGGCCGAGCGCATCCACCGCCCGCGCGGTCACGGCGTGCCGACCGGGCGCGAGCCGCCCGTTGGACGCGTCGTAGCTCGCCTCGACGTCGACCCACATATCGGCCAGGTCGCCGTCGACGTACAGGTAGAGCCGCGTGGGCGTGCGGGCGCCGTTCACGCGGAGGCGGATCAGGGTCTCCGCCTGTTCGATGGTCACGGTCAGCCGCGAGGGCCGGGGCTGACGCTCCGGCGCCAGGCGGGCGCGGGCGCGATCGCGATCGAGCGGACTGACGGTGCCCATCAGTTCGCCACCCAGACGCCGACGCTGCCGCTTCCGGTATTGCCGGACGCGTCCTTCACGTTGACCGTCAGCGTGGTCGTCCCGTTCGACCCGGACGCCGTGTTCCACGGCAGGGACGCCGGCCGATCACTCGTTGTCCCGGTCGCCACGGTGGTGCCGTTGGCGCTGAACGTGTAGGTCTTGTTGCCGGCTGCGGCGTTGTCCAGCCAGATGACGACCCACTGGGTGCCGCTCACCGTGCCGCCGGTGGGCTGCGTGATGTAGACCTTGATCGTCCCCGTCGCCGGCGGCGGGGTGACGTTGTTGATGGTCACGCTACGCGTGGCCGTCGCGCTGCCGCCCGCGGTATCGGTCACCGTCAGCGACAGCGTGTGCGAGCCGTTCGCGACGCCGCTCGTGTTCCACGCATAGGAGGCAGACGAGCCGCTCACCGTCTGCGTGGAGGCCACGGTCCCGTCGACGCTGAGGCGGTACGTGCGAGAGGTCGCCGTCGCGCCGCCGGTCGTGGACATCCCGATCGTCGACGTGCCGCTCACCGTGGCGCCCGCGGCGGGGCTGGTGAAGGCGGCGGTGAGCGGAACGATGTTGGCCACCGTCACCGACTGCGTCGTCGTCGCGCTGCCGCCGGCGGAGTCCATCACCGTCAGCTTCAGCGTGTGCGAGGCATTGGTCAGCTTGGTCGTATCCAGCGCGTACGAGGCGGTGGTGCCGCTCACCGCCTGCGTGGAGGTGACCGTACCGTCCACGGCCAGCTGGAACGTCTTCGACACGGCCGTCGAGCCGCTCACCGCCATACCGACGGTGGTGGTGCCGGTGACCGTGGCGCCCGAGGCCGGGCTCATGAAGGCCGCCGTCAGCACGGGCGTGGGCGGCGTGACGATGCCGTTCTTCACGTTGACGTTCACGGTGGAGCCGCCCGTGTTGTTGGACG
>QHSB01000505.1 GCA_003220335.1 Candidatus Rokuibacteriota bacterium | reverse complement strand
AGCCGCGCGCGCTGCCGCCACAGCCAGACGGGCGCGGCCAGATAGGCGGCGGCGCCGAACGGCGCCAACGTCGCGCCCAGCGCTCCCACGAGCACGATCGCCGCGGCCAGCGCCGGCGCCGGCCCGCCGCGCGGCGCCGCCCACGTGACGGCCGTGGCGAGCAGCGCGCCCTGGGCGCCACCCGCGCCGAACGCGCGGGCGAGCGTCAGCGGGACCGCTTCGGCCGTCGCCAGCACCCCGGCGCCGGCGGTCAGCACGCCGAGCCCCACGAGCAACGGCAGCGGCGCGCCGGACAGCAATCCGCCCGGCCGCGGCTCCCAGGGACGCGCGATGGCGTACACGCTCAGCGCTCTTCCCGGTCGAGCACGCCGAGCAGCGCGGCCACCACCGTCTCGTCGAGCGTGCGCCCGGCCTCCGTGGCCAGGCACGCGCGCGCCGCGTCGCGTGCAAGCGCCGCGCGGTAGGAGCGCACCGAGGTGAGCGCGTCGAAGACGTCGGCCACGGCGACAATGCGCGCCTCGAGTGGGATGGTCTCGCGGGCCAGTCCGTCGGGATAGCCGGAGCCGTCCCAGCGCTCGTGATGATGGCGGATCACGCGCGCGGCGTCGGCGAAGAACTCGAAGGGGGCGACGATCTGCGCGCCGATGACGGGATGCGCGCGCATGATCTCCCACTCCTCCACCGACAGCGGCCCCGGCTTCTTCAAGATCGCCTCGGGCACGCCGATCTTGCCGATGTCGTGCAGGAGGCCCGCCTGCCCCACCAGATCGACGACGGCGGACGTGAGTCCGAGGGCCGACGCGACGCGCCGGCTCAGCGCCGCCACGCGCTCGGAGTGGCCGCGCGTGTACGGGTCCTTCGCCTCCAGCGCATTCGCCAGCCCGAGCAGCGACTGGCAGATCGCCCGCTGCAGCTGGTGATACAGGCGGCGCACGTCCTCGGCGTAGCGCAGCGACTGCTGGTACGCCGCGTGGAGGCGACGGTAGTCCGCCGCGGGATCTCGCTCTACTCGAGATGCCATGCGACCCGCGGCATCAGCCGATCGACGAGCGACAGGAGATGGACCGGCGAGAAGGGCTTGGTGAGGTAGTCGTCGGCGCCGGCGGCCAGGCCCCGCACGACGTCCTCGTGCTGCGCGGCCGCCGTGAGCATGATGATCCGCGCGGCGGCGACGCGCGGGTTGGCGCGGAGCGCGCGGCACACGTCGAGCCCGCTGAGATCCGGCAAGTGGACGTCGAGGAACACGAGGTCGATCGCGAGGGCCTCGGCGACGGCGAGCGCCGTGTGGCCGTCGCCGGCCTCGAACACCTGCACCCGATCGTCCTCGAGGGTGACGCGCACCAGCTCGACCACGTACGGCTCGTCGTCGGCGATCAGCACTGACAGCACGGCGCCCGCTGTCGCAAGCCGCGTACCATGGCCGGGCCGCGGGTTGGCGGGGACTTGACGGGCGCTGCGGGCCGGCGACTGCCGTGCGGAGTGGGCGCGGTGCCCGCTGCGCTGGGCAGCGGTGATCGTCTTCGGTCAGTGCGGGCGCGCGACCACCTGCAGGCGCACCAGTGCGCGGGCGAGCGCGGCGGCCGCCCGCGCGTAGTCGACGTCTTCCCCGCCGCGCCCCGACAGCCGCTGCTCGGCGCGGTCGCGGGCGCGGTCGGCCCGGGCGCGGTCGATCTCCGCGGGGAGCTCGGCGGTATCGGCCAGCACGATGACCTTGTCGTTGCGGACCTCGGCAAAGCCACCGGCCACCGCGGCGTGGCGCTCCTCGCGCCCGATGCGATACGTCAGCTCGCCGATGCCGAGCGTGGAGAGCAACGCCGCGTGGCCCGGCAGCACGCCGAAGTACCCTTCGATGCCGGGCACCACGACCTCGTCGACCTGCTCGGCGATCACCAGCCGCGACGGCGTCGCGACCTCCAGCGTGATCCGGTCGGCCATCTAGCTCTCGCGCATCTTCTTGGCCTTGTCCATGGCCTCCCCGATGTCACCGACCATGTAGAAGGCCTGCTCGGGCAGCTCGTCGTGCTTGCCCTCGACGACCTCCTTGAAGCTCTTCACCGTGTCGGCAACCTTCACGTAGCGCCCGGGCAGTCCGGTGAACTGCTCGGCGACGAACATCGGCTGCGACAGGAACCGCTGGATCTTGCGTGCGCGGTTCACGGCGATCTTATCCTCGTCCGACAGCTCTTCCATGCCGAGGATGGCGATGATGTCCTGGAGGTCCTTGTAACGCTGTAGGGTCAACTGCACGGCGCGCGCGATCTGATAGTGCTCTTGCCCGATGATGTTCGGGTCGAGGATGCGTGACGTCGAGGCGAGCGGATCGACGGCGGGGTAGATGCCGAGCTCGGAGATCGGCCGGGACAGCACGGTGGTGGCGTCGAGGTGGGCGAATGCGGTGGCCGGCGCGGGGTCGGTGATGTCGTCGGCCGGCACGTAGATCGCCTGCACGGAGGTGATCGAGCCCTTCTTGGTGGACGTGATCCGTTCCTGCAGCTGGCCCATCTCCGTGGCCAGCGTCGGCTGGTAGCCGACCGCCGAGGGCATGCGGCCCAACAGCGCCGAGACCTCCGAGCCCGCCTGCGTGAATCTGAAGATGTTGTCGATGAAGAGCAGCACGTCCTGACCTTCTTCGTCCCGGAAGTACTCGGCGGCGGTGAGCGCGGTCAGCGCCACGCGCAGCCGCGAGCCCGGTGGCTCGGTCATCTGGCCGAAGATGAGCGCCGTCTTCTCGAGAACGCCGGACTCCTTCATCTCGTGATAGAGGTCGTTGCCCTCGCGCGTGCGCTCGCCCACCCCCGCGAAGCACGAGATGCCGCCGTGCTGCTTGGCGATGTTGTTGATCAGCTCCTGGATGAGCACGGTCTTGCCGACGCCGGCGCCCCCGAAGAGGCCTGTCTTGCCGCCCCTCGTATACGGCTCCAGCAAATCGACGACCTTGATGCCGGTCTCGAACATCTCGACCTTGGTCGACTGGTCCTCGAACGAGGGCGCCGGCCGGTGGATCGGGTACGTCTTCTTGGTGTGAATGGCGGGGCCCTTGTCCACCGGCTCGCCGACGATGTTGAGGATGCGGCCGAGCGTCTCCTTGCCGACGGGCACCGTGATCGGCGCGCCGGTGTCCAGCACCGACATGCCGCGCGTGAGCCCGTCGGTGGCAGCCATGGCGATGGTGCGCACGTGCGCCTCGCCGAGATGCTGGGCGACCTCGAGGGTGAGCTTGGAGGAGTACGCGAAGATGTCCTTCTGCTCCACGCCCTGCACGAGCAGCGCGTTGTAGATGGCCGGCAGCTTGCCCGGCTCGAACTCGACGTCGACGACCGGGCCGATGACCTGGACGATCTTCCCCGTGCTCATGCCTCCGCTCCTTGCTTGAGCGCCTCGGCGCCGCCGACGATGTCGAGCAGCTCCTTGGTGATCTTCTCCTGGCGCGCCTTGTTGTACTGGATGGTGAGGATCTCGATCATCTCTTTGGCATTCTTGGTGGCCGCTTCCATCGCGGTCATGCGCGCGCCGTACTCGCCGGCGAGCGACTCCATCAACGCGCGGAACACCTGCATGCGCACGTGGCGCGGCAGGAGGTCGCCGAGAATCGACTCGGCGCTCGGCTCGTAGATGTAGTCGACGGGCTGGCCGGCGTCCGCTCCGGCATCCGCCTTGGGGATCGGCAGTAGCTGCTGGCGCACCGGACGCTGGACGGCGACCGAGCGGAACTCGTTGTAGATCAGCTGGACCTCGTCCACCTCACCCGCGAGGTACTGGGCGATGAAGAAGTCGGCGAGCTCGCAGGCGTGCGAGTACGCGAGCCGGTCCCAGAAGCCGATCATGTCGCGCTTCACCGTATACGGGCGCCGCCGGTAGAAGTCGCGCGCCTTGCGGCCCACGACGACGAGCGTGATGTCCGTCGCGTTCGAGCCGCGTACGAAGACCAGCGAGTTGCGCAGCACGTTGCTGTTGAAGGCGCCGGCGAGGCCGCGATCGGCCGTGATGATGACGATCTGGCGGCGCGGGCCCTCGCGCTGCTCCAGCAGCGGGTGCGCCGAGCCCTCACCGCCGTCGGCGGCCGATACGAGGTTGCCGAGCAGCTCGGCCATCTTGTTCGCGTACGGGCGCGCGGCGAGGATGCGCTCCTGGGCCCGCCGCAGCTTCGCCGCCGCCACCAGCTTCATGGCCCGCGTGATCTTCTGCGTGGACTGGACGGAGCGGATCCGCCGCTGGATATCGCGGAGCGTCGCCACGCGTCAGGCCGCCTTGATGCCCTTGGCGGCCATGAACTCCGCCTTCGCGTCGTTCACGGCCTCGGTCAGCGTCTCGCGCAGCGCGTCCGAGAGCTCCTTCTTGTCGCGGATCTCGCTGAAGACCTGCGCGTGCTTGCGCTCGAGCCAGCCGTAGAAGAACGTCTCGAACTCGCGCACGGCGTCCACCGGCACGTCGTCGAGCAGGCCCTGCGTGCCCGCGAAGATGATGACCACCTGCTTCTCGACGGGCAGCGGCTGATACTGACCCTGCTTGAGCAGCTCCACCATGCGCTGCCCGCGTGCGAGCTGCTGCTGCGTCGCCCGGTCGAGGTCGGAGCCGAACTGCGCGAAGGCCGCCAGCTCCCGGTACTGCGCGAGGTCCAGACGCAGCTTGCCGGCGACCTGTCGCATGGCCTTCACCTGGGCCGAGCCGCCCACGCGCGAGACGGAGAGTCCGACGTTCACCGCGGGCCGGATGCCGCCGTAGAACAGGTCGGACTCCAGGTAGATCTGGCCGTCGGTGATCGAGATGACGTTGGTCGGGATGTAGGCCGACACGTCGCCGAGCTGCGTCTCGATGATCGGCAGGGCCGTGAGGGAGCCGCCGCCGAGCGCGTCGTTGAGCTTCGCGGCGCGCTCGAGCAGCCGCGAGTGCAGGTAGAAGACGTCGCCCGGGTACGCCTCGCGGCCCGGCGGGCGGCGCAGCAGCAGCGAGAGCTGGCGATACGCGGCGGCGTGCTTGCTGAGGTCGTCGTAGATGCAGAGCGCGTGGCGCTTGCTGTCGCGGAAGTACTCGCCCATCGTCACGCCGCAATACGGCGCGATGTACTGCAGCGGCGCCGGTTCCGAGGCGGACGCGACGACGACGGTGGTGAACGCCATGGCGCCGGCATCCTGGAGCACCTTCACCACCTGGGCCACCGTCGAGCGCTTCTGGCCGATGGCGACGTAGAAGCAGAAGACGTCCTGGCCCTTCTGGTTGATGATCGTGTCGACGCCGATGGCCGTCTTGCCGGTGCCGCGGTCGCCGATGATCAGCTCGCGCTGGCCGCGCCCGATCGGGATCATCGCGTCGATGGCCTTGAGGCCGGTCTGCAGCGACTCCTTGACCGAGCGGCGATCGACGACACCCGGCGCGTAGCGCTCGATCGGCCGGAACTCCTTCGCCGCGATCGGGCCCTTGCCGTCCACGGGCTGGCCGAGCGCGTTCACCACGCGGCCCACCAGCGCCTCGCCGACGGGGACCTGGGCGATGCGGTTGGTGCGCTTGACCGTGTCGCCTTCCTTGATGGCGCGGTCCTCGCCGAGGAGGACGGCACCGACGTTGTCCTCCTCGAGGTTGAGGACCATGCCGACGACGTCGCCGGGGAACTGCAGCAGCTCGCCGGCCATCGCCTTCTCGAGCCCGTAGATGCGTGCGATGCCGTCGCCGACCTCGATGACGCGGCCGACCTCCTGCAGGTCGACCTCCGGCTCGTACCCCGCCAGTTGGCGCTTGATGATCTCGCTGATCTCACCCGCTTTGATCATTCCCTACCCTCTCGCCATTCGCTCTCGCAGCCGCGCGAGCTGGCCGTCCAGGCTGCCGTCCATCACCAGGCTGCCAATCTCGGCGACGAAGCCGCCGAGCAGTTCCTTGTCCACGACCTCCGCGATCACGACCTGCTTGCCGCCGAGCGCCGCCCCCAGCCGCGCGGCCAGCAGCGCACGCTCCTGCTCGGTCAGCGGCACCGCCGTGCGCACGCGGACGCGCGCGCGATTGGCGTCGGCGTCCACCAGCATCCGGTAGGCCTCGGCGATGTCCGGGAGCAGCGCGGCGCGGCCGTGGCCGGCCACCAGCCCCAGGAAGTCGCGCACGAGCTTGCTCACGTCGAGGCGCTGCGCGATCTCGTCGGCGACACCGTGCTTGGTTGCAGCCGACACGCCGGGGCGCGTGAAGAGCTGCTCGAGGGCCGCGTCGCCGCGCACCACCTCCACCACCGACACCAGCTCCGCCGCGATGGTCTCGGTCCGGCCCGCCGCGCGCGCCAGGTCGTGCAGCGCTTTGGCGTAGGAACGCGCGGCGCGCCGCGACTTCACCGACCGATCCGCGCGATGGCGTCGTCCACGATGCGGCGGTGCTCCTCGTCGCGCAGGCTCTTGCGCACCAGCTTCTCGGCCACGGCAATGGCGATGTCGGTGACCTCACGCCGCAGCTCCTCGCGCGCGCGGCGGATGTCGGCCTCCGTCTGCGCCCGCGCGGACTCGACGAGCAGCTGCGCCTCGCGGCGCGCGGACTCCACCAGCTTGCGCTGCTCCTCCGCGGCTTCCTTGAGCGCCGCCGCGCGGATCGACTGCGCTTCGGCGTAGGCGGCGCGGATGCGCTCGGCGCTCTCCTCCTGCTGCCTGGCGGCCTCGGCGCGCGCGGCCTCCGCCGCCTCCAGCGAGGTCTTGATGGCCACGCCGCGCTCTTGCATCTTCGCGAGGAGCGGTTTGTAGAGAAGGCGGTGGAGGATGGCGAGAAGGATCAGGAAGTTGAGCATCTGGATGATCAGCGACTTGTCGAGGCTGATCAGCCCGCCGCCGCCGTGCTCGCTGCCCTCGGACGCCGCGAACGCCAGCGCCGGCAGCAGCATCACGCACGCGGACACGATGGAGCCGAGCCACACCGAACGACGCTGGAGCATTGGGCAGATTCCCCCCGTCTCGTGCTGCCGCAGAAGGTTTGTGAAAACTATCACCCGGCTCCGGCGCTTGTCAATCCGGCCGCGCGATCACGCCCCCGCCGATGACGAGATCGTCACGGTACCACACGACCGACTGACCCGGCGTGATCGCGCGCTGGGGCTCGTCGAACACGATCTCGGCGCGGCCCGCGCCTGCCGCGACGACGGTTGCGGGCGCGGGACGATGGCCGTGGCGGATTCGCGCCTCCACGCGCAGTGGCTCGCGCGGCGGCGCGCAGGCGATGAAGTTCACATCCGTCGCCGTGAGCCGGTCGCGCTCGAGGCCGGCGGCCGGGCCGACGGTCAGACGGTTGGCGCCGGCGTCGATGTCCGTCACATAGAGGGCGCGGCCCTGCCCGACGCCGAGCCCGCGCCGCTGACCGACCGTGTAGCCGGCGATGCCCGCGTGCGTGCCGAGCACGCGGCCCTCAGCGTCGACGATCGGGCCCGGCCGGAACATGCCCGGATCCCGGCGGCGCAGGAAACCGCGATAGTCATCGTCGGGCACGAAGCAGATCTCCTGGCTCTCCGGCTTGTCGGCCGTGACGAGGCCGAGTCGGCGCGCGTGCGCGCGGACCTCGTCCTTGTCGAGGTCGCCGACGGGAAAATGCGCTGCTGCGAGCTGCGCCTGATCGAGCGGCCAGAGGAAATCGGACTGGTCCTTGCGCGCGTCCCGCCCGCGCCGCAGGAGCCAGCGCCCGCTCGTCGCGTCCCGCGTGACGCGCGCGTAATGGCCGGTGGCCACGCCGGCGGCGTCCCAGGCACGCGCCCGCGCGAGCAGCGAGCCATATTTTAGATTGACGTTGCAGGCCACGCACGGCACCGGCGTGCGGCCGCTCCGATACGCGTCGGCGAAGGGACCGATGACCGCGCGGTCGAACTCGGCCTCCATGTTCAGGAC
>QHSB01000504.1 GCA_003220335.1 Candidatus Rokuibacteriota bacterium | reverse complement strand
CCGGGCGCTCCTCTATATCTCCCAACGCTCGTCGCGCCCCGGCGAAGCCGTGGCGCGCCTCGACCTCCAACGCTCGGGGCGCCCCGGCGAAGCCGTGGCACCCCTCGATACTCCGACAGGCTCCTTGCCCGCGCCGGGCCGGCGGCCGAGCGGACTTGACACGGCCGCGGCAACGCAGTTTCATGGCGCCGACCGGGAGGTTCCGATGCGCTCGGATCGCGTGCTCTCGACCATCGACTTCCACACGGCCGGCATCGGGATGCGGCTGCTCACGACCGGCCTCGGGCGCCTGCCGGGCGCCACCATCGCGGAGAAGCGCCGGTGGTTCCAGGAGCACCTCGATCACCTCCGGACCGGGCTCTGCCTGGAGCCTCGCGGTCATCGGGGATTGCTCATCGCGATCATGACCGAGCCCGTCACGCCCGGCGCGCAGTTCGGGCTGTTCTTCATCTACCCCGGTGGCTACTACGTTTCGTGCGGTGAGGGGACGATCGGCGCGGCGACGGTGGCGATCGAGACCGGCATGGTCGCGCGCCAGGGCGCGGAGACGCGCGTCGTCATCGACACGGAAGCCGGCGCCGTGGAAACGGTCGCGCGCTCGGAGGGCGATCGCGTGCGCGAGGTCACGCTGAAATGGACGCCCTCGTTCGTGGTCCTCGCCGATCAGGTCGTCGAGGTCGAGGGTGTCGGCGAGGTCCCGCTCGACGTCGCGGTCGGCGTCGGCAATGTCTTCGCCGTCGTGGACGCGGAGCGCCTCGGCGTCGCGGTCCGCCGAGAGCAGGTCAAGAAGATCGCTCAGCGCGGGATGGCGGTTCGCGAGGCCGTGAACGCCCAGCTCCAGGTCGACGTCCCGGGCGTGGGCAAGACCAGCGTGGACAACGTCCTCGTCCACGAGCTGCCGGACGCGCACGGCGTGTCGCCGAACGCGCTCGTCTGGGGTCCGGGCCAGGTCGACGCGGCGCCGTGCGGCTCCGGCACGTGCGCGCGCATGGCGCTCTTCCACCACCGCGGCGTGATGGCCGTCGGCTCGACCTTCGTGAGCCGCGGCCTGCTCGGGCTGGACTTCACGGGGCGCATCGCCGGGGAGACCGCGGTGGAGGGGCGTCCCGCGATCCTTCCGGAGATCACCGGGACGTCATACCTCACCGGCTTCAGCCAGCTCCTCTTCGATCCGGCCGATCCCGTGCGCGACGGGTTCCTCCTCGACGCTTGAGACGCGCCCGATGAAGACGCTGGTCCTCGGCGGCGGCGTCGTCGGCGTCACCACCGCCTATTTCCTCGGCAAGGCCGGCCACGAGGTCACGCTCGTGGAGGAAAAGGACGCGCTCGGGCTCGAGGCGACCGGCGGCAACGCAGGCATCATCGCGCCCGGCCACTCCTTCGCGTGGGCGTCGCCGCGCGCCCCGCGCATGCTCTGGCAGTCGCTGCGGGGCGCCGAGACGGCGATCCGCGTGCGGCTCACGAGCGATCCGAGGCTCTACGCGTGGGGCCTGCGCTTTCTGCGCGAGTGCACGTCCGGGCGCGCGCGCCGCAACACGCTGATCAAGCTCCGGCTCTGCCAGTACAGCCAGGCGGTGATGAACGACCTGGTGCGGGCCGAAGGCATCGAGTACCAGGCGATCCACAGGGGCGCGCTCTACATGCATCGCGACCCGGTCGAGTTCGAGGCCGGGATCAAGAAGATGGCGCTGCTCGCCGAGCACGGGCAGAAGCAGGAGATCCTGGACGCGAACGCGCTGGCGCGGCTCGAGCCCGCCTTCGAGCCGGTCAAGAGCAAGATCGCCGGCGCCATCCGCGACCTCGGGGACTCGAGCGGCGACTCCCGCGTGTTCAGCGAGGAGCTGGCGCGTGTCGCGCGTGACAAGCACGGCGTCACCGTTCGGCTCGGGACGCGCGTCACGGCGCTGCGCGCGGACGGCGACCGCATCGACGGCGTGGTGACCAGCGGCGGCGTGCTCACCGCCGACAATTACGTGCTGGCCCTCGGGGTGGGGGCGCCGGTCGTCGCTCGGACCGCGGGCGTGAGCCTGCCGATCTATCCGGCCAAGGGCTATTCGTCGACGTTTCCCCTCAAGCCGGGCGGCCTGGCCCCGACGATCTCCGGCGTCGACGAGCAGTGGCTGGTCGGCTGGTCACGGCTGGGCAACCGGCTGCGGCTCACGTCCACCGCGGAGTTCGCCGGCTACGATTGGGGTTGGACGCCGCGCGACTTCAACAACATTCACAAATTGGCCCGCGACCTCTTCCCCGACGCCGCCGACTACGAGCGGGGCGAGTACCGCGCGTGTCTGCGTCCGATGACTCCCGACGGGCCGCCCATCCTCGGTCTCGGTCGCCACCGCAACCTGTTCCTCAACTGCGGCCACGGTCACATGGGCTGGACGATGGCGTGCGGCACCGCGCGCATCGTGGCCGATCTCATGACCGGCCGGATGCCCGAGCTGGACCTGGAGGGGCTGACCGTCCGACGCTGACAGGAGGCTTCCATGAACTACGGTGTCGTGCTCCCGATCTGGCAGCTGACGATTGCCGACGCGGAGTCGCTGACGACCCGAGCGGAACAGCTGGGTCTCGACGGCGTCTTCGTTCCCGACCACATCCTCGCCAAGCCCGCCACGACGCAGCACTATGGCGGTCACTGGCCCGACCCGTTCTCGCTTCTCGCATATCTCGCAGGGCGGACGCAGCGCATTCGCCTCGGCGCCAGCGTCATCGTGCTGCCCTACCGGAGTGCGTTGGTGGCGGCCAAAGCCGCGGCCACGGTCGACCAGGCGTCGGGCGGGCGCTTCATCTTCGGCGTCGGCGTGGGCTGGGACGAGGCGGAGTTCGTGGATCTGCGCCTACCCTTCCGCGAGCGCGGACGTCTGAGCGACGACTATATCCGGGCGATCAAGGCCGCCTGGGCCAACGACGTCCCGGAGTACAAGGGTGACTACGTGAGCTTTGGCGGAGCCACGTTCTCACCCCGTCCTCGGCAACGGCCGCACCCACCGATCTGGGTCGGCGGTGCGCCGGGCGCCGTGTCCGCGCCGGCGGTGCGCCGCTGCGCCGAGCTGGGCGACGCCTGGCATCCGCTGGGGCTGAGCCTCGACGATATCGAGAAAGGCTTCGCGACCGTGCGCGACCTCGCCGCTCGGCGCGGCCGGCGCGACGCGCTCGGTCTCGCCCCGCGCAATCTTCTCGACCTCACGGAGTCCCCGAAGGGCAGCAGCCGCGCGGCGTTTCAGGGCTCCGTGGCGGAAGTGGCGTCCGACGTACGCCGGGTGCGGACGCTCGGCGCCGAGTGGATGACGTTCGACCTGCCGCGAGCCGGCGTGCCCGCGATGGTGCGCGCGATGGAGCGCCTCGCCGGCGAGGTGAAGCCGGCCGCGGCGTAGCTCTGGACGCTCGGCATGGTGCGTAGGGCGGGGGTCGACGACGCGCCCGGCGTCGCGGACCTCGTGCGGCGCGCGTTCTCGACGCAGTCGCGGCCGACAAATCCGCCGCCGGGCGCGCTGAAGGAAACCGCGGCCGACGAAGCCGAGCGCGAGGCTCGCCGACGCGGCCTCGCCCGGATGACGCTGGGCGTGCGATTGGAGCTCGAAGACAATCGCCGGCTGTTCGCCTCGTGCGGCTTCGAGGAAACGACGCTGCACCGTCACGAAGGGTTCAGCGAGCCGACCTGGGTGACGATGGAGCGCCGGCTGCAGTGACCCCGACTACTTCTCGCCGAGGTAGGTCTTGCGCACGAGGTCGGAGCGCAACAGCGTGGCCGCCGCGTCGTGCAGGACGATACGCCCGGTCTGGATCACGTAGCCCCGATGCGCCACGCGCAGTGCCATCCGCGCGTTCTGCTCGACGAGCAGGATCGTCGTCCCCTGGCGGTTGATGTCCTGGATGATGCGGAAGATGGTCTCGACGAGGATCGGCGACAGGCCCATGGACGGCTCGTCGAGCAGGAGCAGGCCGGGGCGGGCCATGAGCGCGCGCGAGATGGCCAGCATCTGCTGCTCGCCGCCGGAGAGCGTGCCGCCCTTCTGGCTGACGCGCTCGCGCAGGCGCGGGAACAGCGCGAACACGCGCTCGAGATCGGGCGCGATGCCGTCGCGGTCCGAGCGCACGAACGCCCCGAGCTCGAGGTTTTCCAGCACGCTCATGCGCGGGAAGATGTGGCGGCCCTCCGGCGATTGCGCGATGCCGAGGCGGACGATGCGGTCGGTGCTCAGGGCGTCGAGGCGCGCGCCGTTGAAGCTCACGGTGCCGTGCCGCGGCCGCACGAGGCCGAGGATCGTGCGCAGGGTGGTGGTCTTGCCGGCGCCGTTGGCGCCGATCAGCGTGACGATCTCGCCGCGCTCGACGGACAGCGACAGCCCGCGCAGGGCCCGGATGCTGCCGTAGTAGGTGTGGACGTCGGCGAGCTCGAGCACGGCGGTCAGGGGCTCGGCACCGCCGGCTCTCGCTCGTAGCCGGTGCCCAGGTACGCCTCGATCACACGGGGGTGCCGCTGGATCTCCGCCGGCGTGCCCTCGGCGATGCGCGTGCCGTAGTCGAGCACGGTGATACGGTCGGAGATCCCCATGACGACCTCCATGTCGTGCTCGATCAGCAAGATCGACAGCGCCAGCTCGCGGCGCAGCAGCCCGATCAGATCGGTCAGCGTCTCGGTCTCCCGCGGGTTCATTCCCGCCGTCGGCTCGTCGAGCAGGAGGAGCCGGGGCTCGGTCGCCAGCGCGCGCGCGATCTCCAGCCGTCGCTGATCGCCGTACGGCAGGTTGCGGGCGAGATCGTCGTCCTTGCCGCTCAGACCGACGAACGCGAGGAGGCCGCGCGCCCGCTCGCGCGCTCGGCGCTCCTCCGCGATCACCGCGGGCGGGCGCAGCACCGCTCCCGCCACCGTGGCCGCCAGCCGGCAGTGCTCGCCGACGAGCACGTTGTCGAGCACGCTCATGTACGGGAAGAGCCGGATCGACTGGAAGGTGCGGGCGATGCCGCGGGCGACGATCGCGTTGGGCCGCAGCCCGATCAGGCTACCGCCCGCGAACGTGATGCGGCCGCCGTCGGTCCGGGCGAGCCCGGTCACCACGTTGAAGAACGTGGTCTTCCCGGCGCCGTTCGGCCCGATGAGCCCGATGATGGCGCCGCGGGGCACGACGAGATCGACCGCGTTGAGGGCGACCACGCCGCCGAAGGCCTTGCTGACGCCGCGCACGTCGAGAATCGCCTCCTCTTGCGCGGCGGGCGCGCGCGTCATGCGCTCCCGCAGCCACATCGGAATGGCCTCGACGCGTGGCAGCGACGAGGGCTCCGGCGCGAGCGGCTGGTCGCCCTCGGCGTCGGCGGCGACCGGCTGCACGCGGCGGCCGGCCAACCCCTGGGGCCGGAGCAGCATGACGAGGACGAGGCCGAGGCCGAAGAAGAACCAGCGCCAGAGGGTGAGATCGATCGCCGCCAGCGCCGGGAGACCGACCGTCCGCCCGATCGAGCGCACGAGGAACGTGCTCTGCGACAGCACGATCCGGTCGAAGACCGTGATGAGCATGCCGCCCAGGATCACGCCCTTGAGGCTGCCGGCGCCGCCGAGGACGACCATGCAGAGCAACATGATCGACACCTGGAACTCGAAGGCGCCCGGCGTGATGGCCTGCAGCTTGGCGGCGTAGATCGAGCCCGCGAAGCCCGAGAACGAGGCGCCGAGGGCGAACGCCAGCAGCTTCGTCGAGACGGGATTGACGCCGGTGCAGTCGGCGGCCGTCTCGTCCTCGCGGATGGCCATCCACGCGCGGCCCAGCCGCGAGTCGCGCAGCCGGCTCATGGCCCACAGCGAGAGGGCGCCGACCACGAGGATGAGGAAGTACCACGGCACGGGATCCGTTTCGAAGGGCACGCCCGGCAGAACCGGGCGGCCCACCGGGTTGACGCCGTTCTCGCCACCGGTGAGGTTGAGCCGCTCGATCGGTCGCCACGTGCCGATCTCGATCGTGACGTCGCCGAGGTTGCGGATCGCCACCGGGATGATCTCGCCGAACCCGAGGGTGATGATGGCCAGGTAGTCGCCGCGCACGCGGAGCGTCGGCGCGCCGATCACGAGGCCGAGCAGCGCCGACACCGCCGCCGCCAGCCAGATGCACAGCCAGAAGCTCCAGGCGTGCCCGTACAGCGGGGAGCCGAGCACGGGCGAGTTGAGCAGCCCCATCGCGTAGGCGCCGATGGCGAAGAAGGCCGCGTAGCCGAGGTCGAGCAGCCCCGCGTAGCCGACGACGATGTTGAGTCCCAGCGCGAGCAGCACGTAGATCATGCCGTCGGACACGGCGTGGACGGTCTGCAGTCCCAGCGCGCGATCGACGAACGGGTACACGAGCAGGGCGACGACCAGCGCCGGGGGCCCGAGGCTCTCCCTCACAGGCCGAGGCCCATCACGCGCTCACGCCTTGTCCGCCGTCCGTTCGCCGAGCAAGCCGTGCGGACGGAACACGAGGACGACGATGAGGATCGAGAAGACGATCGCGTTGGTCCAGCGGGCGGAGATGTACTGGTCGCTCCACGCGGACAGGAAGCCGATGACGAGCCCGCCGAGGGCGGCGCCGCTCATGCTGCCGATGCCGCCCAGCACGGCCGCGGTGAAGGCGCGCAACCCCGCCTGATAGCCCATCCACCACTGGCCGATGTTGTAGTACATGCCCTGGATCAGCCCCGCCGCCCCCGCCAGGGCGCCGCCGACGAAGAACGTGATCAGGATCGTGCGCTCCACGTTGATGCCCATCGCCTGGGCGGTCTCCCGGTCCTGCGCCGTCGCGCGCATGGCCTTGCCCCACCGCGTCCGCGTGACGAAGTAGTGCAGCGCCACCATGAGCGGGAGGGTGGCGGCCACGACGAGCAGGTCCTTGCTCGTGAGGAAGATGGCCGAGTCCACGCCGAACCACTCGCGCAGGATGTCGAAGGACGGGAACACGTCGGGGTAGGCGATGGGCGCCGGTCCCTTCCAGAGCAGCGCTACGTTCTCCAGCATGAAGGAGACGCCGATCGCCGTGATCAGCGGCGCCAGCCGCGTCGAGCGTCGCAGCGGGCGGTAGGCCACGCGGTCGATGGCGACGTTGAGCGTGGCCGTCGTGAGCATGGTGAGGACGAACACGAGGGGGAGCACCGTCAGCAGCTGCCAGCCGGTGAGCGTCCCGGTGACGCCGAGCAGCGTGAACCAGGCGAGCGAGATGAACAGGCCCAGCATGAAGACGTCGCCGTGGGCGAAGTTGATGAGCTCGATGATGCCGTACACCATCGTGTAGCCGAGCGCGATCAACGCGAAGACGGCGCCCCGGGTGAGCCCGTTGATGGATTGCTGAATTAGGACTTCCCACCAGGTCATGTGAACGTGGGGGGCCCCGAAACGGCCCCCCACACCCCCCAGCGCTCGTCGCGCCCCGGCGAAGCCGGGGCGCGCCTCGATCGTCGGGCCACCCTTGGCGGCGCTACTCGAGAATCGTCTCGAACTGGAACTTGCAGCCGACGGGGCTGTCGGCTTTCACGGCCTTGAAACCGGACATCGTGTCGTAGTCGACGTCACCGTTCTCGTCGAAGCTCCACTTGCCGTTGATCCCCTCGAAGCTCTTCGTCGCCGCGATGGCCTTGCGCACGGCCTCGCGCTTCTCGGTGACATCCTTCGTCTTCTCGATCACCGGCGCCGAGCGCTTGATCGCGTCGATGATGACGCGCGTGCCCTCGGCCGCGTAGAGTGCGTACGAGGTCGGCTCCTTGCCGAACTTCGCCTTGTAGGTCTCGTACGTCTTGGCGCCGACGCCCCGCATCTTCTCGAAGGGCAGGCCGGCGAAGGTCACGCGCATGTCGGTCGCCAGCGCGGCGTCGCAGGTGGCGCCCTTGAGGAGCTCTTCCTCCAGGAGGCCGTCGGGTCCCATGAAGCGGGTGCGCGGCGCCGTCAGGCCCACTTCCTTCATCTGCCGGATGATCACCTGGGCACCCGTCTCGATCACGCCGCCGAGGTAGACGAGGTCGGCGCCGGAGGCGCGGACCTTGGTGAGCACGGGCTTCTGGTCGGGCTGCTTCCAGTCGATGCCCTCGTTGGCGACGACGTTGAGCCCGATCTTCTTCGCGGTGGCCTCGAACACGTCGGCGATGCCCTTGCCGTATAGCTCCTGGTCGTTGAGGACGTAGACCTTCTTGGCGCCCATGCGCTTGGCCCACTTGGCGCCGACGGCGCCCTGGATGTCGTCGGCGGGGATCGGGCGGAAGTAGTTCACGAACCCACCGGGACGGTAGATCTCGGGCTCGCCGGGGGCGGCGCCGCGCTTCTTGGTGAGGCCGGGATACGTGTTGGCCGGCGTCACCTGCGCCATGTGGGCGCGGTTGGTGATCGGAATCGAGACCTTGGCGGCACCGGAGTTGTAGGTGCCGATGTAGACGATGGCGAGCGGGTCGCCGACCGCCTTGTTCGCATTCTCCGCCTCGACGGCGCCGTCCCACTTGCCGGTCTGGGGCGAGGCGTCGTCCATGTTCACCACCTCGAGGCAATACCCGGCGACGGCGCCGTTGACCTCCGAGACCGCGAGGTCGACGCCGTTCTTCATGCCGGTGCCTTCCGGCAGCATGGCCCCCTGCATGGGCCACGAGGTGTACAGACGCAGCTTGCCCTTCGGGCATTGCTGCGCGGCCGCGTTGCCGCCGGCGGCGGCAAAGGCGAAGAGCACGATGGCGACCCCAGCGATCCGTGAGAATCTCATGACTGGTCCTCCCGCTCGACCGAGATGGCGGGTATGAGACTATGCCGGCTCGCGCGTTGTCAACTGAACTGGGCCGTGGCGAGGTGAGGCGATGGCGCAACCACACGTGATCTACCAGGCGAAGCCGGGCTCGGCCCTCGAGGTGAACCGTGACTTCTACGCGCGCCTGGGGCCGGACGCCGGCAAGCGAACGCTCGTCGAGCGGTTCGTCATCCCCCGGCGCTCGGGGCGGGCGTGGCCGGTCCGGGCGGGACAGATCTTTCGCATCGTGGCGGTCGAGGGGCCACAGGTGGCGGACCTCAACGTCTGGAATCTCGCGAACCCGCGCGAGCGCTTCTGGGCGTCGCGCTCGCGCCAGCTCCATCAGGCGCACGTCAGCACCTTCGACCGGCTGTGGTCGTGCCTGCCCTACCTGCGCCCGATGCTGACGATCACCGGCGACAGCGTGCAGTACGGTCGCGACGCCGACGGCGGCGGCTGCCACGACCTGCTCGGCACCCGCTGCGATCCCTACGTGCACAAGCTGCTCAACGGCGAGGAGTGGGACGTCTGCTGCCACTCGAATCTGGTGCGGGCGGTGGCGCCCTATCACCTGACCGAGCTCGACGTGCACGACGTCCTCAACGTGTTCCAGGTCACCGGCCTCACCGCCGAGGGCCGCTACTTCACGAAGCCGAGCCCCGCGAAGGCCGGCGACTTCATCGAGTTCTTCGCCGAGCTCGACGTGCTGGCCGCGCTCTCGGTGTGCCCGCACGGCGATATGTCCAAGCCGGTGTGGGGAGCAGGCGCGGGCGACGGGCTCGACATCTGCCGCCCGCTCGCCATCGAGATCTGGCAGCCGGCGTCCGAGCTGCTCGCGGGCTGGACGTCGCCGGCGCCGTCGGACTATCGCGGCGGCCACGGACTGAAGAGTCCATGAGCCTGGTGACGATTCCCGCCCGGCGGGGCAAGGCGGCGCGCGTGCGCGCGGGGCAGCGCATCCGCGTCGTGAACACGCACGGCACCCAGGTGGTCGACGCGTGGGCCTTCGACGCGCAGGACTCGACCGAGTGGATGGCGATGGAGGCCAGCCGCGCGTGGTTCATGAAGCTGGCTGCGGCCGTCGGCGACTCGTTCGTGACCAACCGGCGGCGGCCGATCCTGACGCTGGTCGAGGATACGTCGGGTTGCGCGCACGACACGCTGATGGCGCCGTGCGATGCCGACCGCTACGGACTGCTCGGCGTGAAGGGCCATCACGACAACTGCCGCGACAACCTGCACGCCGCGCTGGCCGAGCTGGCAGTGAAGATCCCGGCCACGCCGCCCTCGCTCAACCTGTTCATGAACATCCCGTGGACGGCGGACGGGGAGCTGGCGTGGGGCGAGCCGGTCTCGACGCCCGGCAGCTACGCGCTCTTCCGCGCCGAGATGGATCTGGTGGTCGCCTTCTCCGCCTGCCCGCAAGATATTCTGCCGATCAACGGTCTCACCGGACGCACGACGGAGGCACACTTCAGCATCGAGTAGCCCGGTCACATCCCACGGAGGCCCCCGCCATGGAGCGACAGTTCGATCTCGTGGTCGTCGGGACCGGGGTGACGTCGGCGGTCGCGTCACGCTGCCGCGAGGCCGGCTGGACGGTCGCCGTGATCGACTCCAGGCCGTTCGGAGGCACGTGCGCGCTCCGCGGCTGCGTCCCGAAGAAGATCCTGGTCGGCGCCGCCGAGGCGGTGCAGGCTGCGCGCGACCTCGCCGGCCACGGCGTGCGCGCCGACGGAGTGACGCTCGCCTGGCCCGAGCTGATGCGCTTCAAGCGCTCGATGGTCGATCCCACCCCCGAGCGCGTCGAGCAGGCGTGGGCGAAGGCCGGCGTCGAGCCGTTCCACGGCCGGGCCCGGTTCGTCGGCCCGACGACGCTGGCGATCGGTGAGGATCGACTCGTCGGTCGGCGCATTCTCCTGGCGGCC
>QHSB01000503.1:9075-10888 GCA_003220335.1 Candidatus Rokuibacteriota bacterium | reverse complement strand
CCCTCCGCCCGCACGCGCGTGGCCGCCGCCTCGCCCTTGGCCGTCTCGGCCACGGCCTGCGCGGTGCGCTCGGAAATGCGCACCATCTGCTCGGAGCGCACGACCTCCGCCTGCATGTTGGCCACCGCCGTCTCGCGCTCGAGCTCCTGGCGCTGCACCTGGGCCTGCCGCTGCGCCTGGTAGGTGCGCTCCATCTCCTCGGCGATCTTGCGGTCCGTCTGCGTCTTCATCAGCTCGGCCGGCGGCACGATGTCGCCGATGAGCGTGTCGATGCACTCCACGTCGTAGGACTCGACGGCGCGGCGGATGTTCTCGAACGCCTCGCGCTGGCGCTCGGCGCGGTTGGACAGGAACTCGAGCACCGTCACCTGCTGGGCCGAGTTGCGGAAGTAGTTGCCGACCGTCGGCTGCAGCACGTGGTCCACGAGATTCTGCATGGAGCCGACGCGCGAGATCACCCGCGGCGCGTTCTTCATGCCCACGTGGATGATCTGTGAGACGTCGAGGCTGAAGCCGAAGCCGTCCTTGCTGCGCACGAGGATCGAACACAGGCGCTCGTCGTAGTGGTGCGCCTCCGTGCGCTGGGCCCAGTTGAGCACGATGTTGGTCGTGGGCACGAGCTCGACTTTCATGACCCGGGTGTTGATCGGGTGCTTGCCCGGCAGCAGCGGCTCCACCCAGACGCCCTTGTGCCCGCGCTCGACGAGGTCGCCGTGCGTGAACGCGTCGCCGGAGACGTCGAGGTGCTCGTCGCCGACGTAGCTCACCACCACGCCGACGTAGCCGATGGGGATCTCCGTCAGCGGCACCTGCTCGACCTCCACGAACCACGGGTTCAGGTTCCACGAGCCCGCGAGCAGCACTTCCTCTTGCAGGCCGCGGCAGCCGCCGGCGTCGATGAACGCCTGTCCGCGCTGGAAGCTGTCGTGCCCCGTCACGCGCGGGCCCGCGAGGTCGCCGGCGGGGATCGTGCGCCCGTCGAGGGTGGTCACGATGCCCTGGCGGTCGGGGGCGACGTGGTAGATGCGCAGCTGCGCCGGCAGCATGTCGTGCTTCGCCGCGCCGGCCGCCGTCACCACCTCGAACGCCGCCGGGTTCACGCGATACGTCCCCGCCGTCAGGAACGCCAGCTGGCGGCCGCGCTCGCCGCCGTTCTTCAGAAACGCCGCGGCGTCCTGAAAGCTGTCACACGCGACGTCGCGTGCGAGGACGCGGCCCGGCGGGATCGCCCGGCCGTCGGCGGCGACCAGAAGCGCGATGTCGCCCGGCTGCACGACCAGCACGGGCACGCGCACGACGTGATAGCGCCAGCGCCAGATCGGGAAGTGCCAGCCCGGACCGAGCATGCGCGCCTGGTAACCGGCCTCGCCGTTCAGCGCGATGATGTGCCCGGCGGGCAGCTCCGCGCCGTACCGCTTGATGAGCAGCCCGGACTCGTTCGGACCGATGACGCGGAGTCCGAGCCGCGCCACCCCCAGCATCGCGACGGCGATCGCCGCGACGAGCGTCCACTGCTCGAGCGTCAACAGGCCCAGCAGCCACATGGCGTCTCCTCCCCGCGGGCGACGGCCCGCGCATCGCCGAGACCAACGCATCAGCTGCGCCACAGGGCCAAGGGCGCGATCTCGTGGGCGTCCCCAGTAGAGGAAGAGGCGATTTCATCATTTCATTGACGAAATCAGCGTGATTAAATACACGTCATGCCCATCCGGCTGGATTGGCTTGGCACGGCCCCGCCGCCGGCGCTCGTCACGGCGCTGGCGGCCCGGGACGTCCGCGTGCATCTCGCGCGCGCCGCCGGGCAGGCGCCGTG
>QHSB01000503.1:0-8902 GCA_003220335.1 Candidatus Rokuibacteriota bacterium | reverse complement strand
CCGGTGAGACGGGCTCGGGCAAGGAGCTCCTCGCGCGCCTCGTGCACCAGTGGTCGCCGCGGCGCGAGCGGATGCTGGTGCCGATCAACTGCGCGGCCATTCCGAACGAGCTGATGGAGGCCGAGCTGTTCGGCTACGCGCGCGGCGCCTTCACGGGCGCCGCGCACGAGTACGCCGGCCAGCTCGCCGCCGCCGCCGGCGGCACCGTCTTTCTGGACGAGATCGACGACACGCCCCCCGCCCTGCAGGTGAAGCTGCTGCGCGTGCTGGAGGACCGTGTGGTCAGCCGGCTCGGTGAGAACAGCTGGCGCCAGGTCGATTTCCGGATCATCGCCGCGACGAACCGCGACCTGCGCGCGCTGGTCGAGGCCGGCGCCTTCGGCGCCGATCTGTACGAGCGTCTCGCCATCGTCACCATCGCGCTGCCGCCGCTGCGCGAGCGGCTGGACGACCTCCCCGAGCTGGCGCAGCGGTTCGTCGAGCGCTTCTACGCGGAAGAGCCGGAAGCGGGACCGCGCGTGCGGGGTGTGCGCGCCGACGCGCTGCGCGCGCTCGCCGCGTATCCGTGGCCCGGCAACGTGCGCGAGCTGCGCAACGTCGTGTGGGAGACGCTCGTCTACAAGCGCGCGGGCGACGAGATCATCCCCAGCGACCTGCCCCGGCGCGTCCTGCGCCCCGGCGCCGCGCCGCCGCAGGCCTCGCTGATCGACCGCGGCGCCGTCGCGCGCAAGCTGGCCGCGCGCGCGCTCAATCTGAAGGACGAGATCGCGGCATTGCAGCGCGCGGCGCTGGCCGAGGCACTGGCGCTGACCGGCGGCAACGCCGCCGAGGCGGCGCGCCTGCTCGGCGCCGTCGGCCGCGGCCGCGCGAAGGATCCCGGCGGCACCGTGCGCGCAATGCTGCGACGTTTGTCACACTGACGTGGGGGGCGCTCCTCGATCTCGCGCCTCCCAGCTACCCCAGGCGCAGGCGGCCGCGCGTGGCGGCCGTGGCGAGCGGGCGTCCGAAGGCGTCGGCCACGCTGTCGGCGAGCTGGGTGAAGCGCTCGTCGTCGACGGCGCCCTTCCCCTCGAGCATCTCCAGCAGGGCCGCGAACGGTCGCAGCCGCTCGGCCCAGCCGATCACGTCGCTCTCGCTGCCGGGGGAGGCCGCGATGTCCTCGTGCAGCGAACGCGCTGCGGCCTGGCACTCGGCGAGCGGTGCGAAGGCAGGCTCGTCGTGGTGAACGATCGCCTGCACGCGGTCGATCACGTGCAGGGCGGCGGCGCGTCCCGCCTCGTGGCGACGATGGAGCTCGGCGTTCGCCAGCGTGGCGGCCATGGCGTCGACGACAGGCACGAGGTCGAGGAGCGAGACGAGCCTGTCGGCGGGCTTGGGCAGCACCACCTCCACGCTCGCCGCCGTCTCGAGCACGTCGTCGCGCAGCGCCTGGAAGTCCTGGGCGGCCGTGGCCAGCTGCGCGAGCAGCTCCTCGGACGGCGGCGTGCCGCCCGACCTCACGTCCTCGGCCGCGCTGGCCGCGCGCGTCCCCAGCTCGACGAAGCGCGTCTGGAGGGCGGCGATGCGCGCGCGCAGGTCGTCGAGGCCGCTGCTCGTGGACGCCGCCGCGGTCATTCGGAGGTCACCCGGAGCACTTCCTCGAGCGTGGTCACGCCGGCGATGAGCTTGCCGAGCGCCGCCTCGCGCAGCGTCGTCATGCCCTGGTCGCGGGCGACCTTGCAGATCTCCGCCGTCGGCGCGCCCTGGGCGACGAGGGCCTTGATCTCGCGCGTGATGGGCATGATCTCGTAGATTGCGACCCGACCCTTCAAGCCGCTGTGCGTGCACACCGCGCAGCCACGGCCCTTGTAGAGCGTGATCTTGCCGACCCCGCGGCTCACGTAGCCGTAGTCGACCAGCGTCGACTCGTCCACCTCGTGGGCTCGCTTGCACTCCTCGCACACCTTGCGGATCAGCCGCTGGGCGACGACGAGGCGCAGCGAGGAGGCCAGCAGGAACGGCGGGATGGCCATGTCGAGCAGGCGCGCGACACTGGAGGCCGCATCGTTGGTGTGCAGCGTGGTGAGTACGAGGTGCCCGGTGAGCGCCGCGCGGCTGGCGATGGCCGCCGTCTCCTGGTCGCGGATCTCGCCGACGAGGATGACGTCGGGGTCGTGGCGCAGGAACGAGCGCAGCGCGGCGGCGAAGGTGAGCCCGATCTCGTCGTTCACCTGGACCTGGTTCACGCGCGGCAGGTTGTACTCGACGGGATCCTCGAGGGTGAGGACGTGGATGTCGGGCGAGTTCACCGCCGACAGTGCCGAGTAGAGCGTCGTGGTCTTGCCGGAGCCCGTGGGTCCGGTGACGACGATCATGCCGTGCGGGCTCTTGATGGCCTTCTGGAACTCCTCGAGGCCGCGGGGGTCGAAGCCGAGCTGGGCCATGTCGAGCTGGAGCGCGCTCTTGTCCAGGATGCGCAGCACCACGCTCTCGCCGAAGAGCGCCGGGATGATCGAGACGCGGAAGTCGATCTCGCGCGAGGCTTCGCGGAACTTGATGCGGCCGTCCTGCGGCAGCCGGCGCTCGGCGATGTCCAGATTGGCCATGATCTTCAGCCGCGACACGATCGCCGGCTCGAGCTTCTTGGCCGGGGTCATCACGTCTTGCAGCAGGCCGTCCACGCGGTAGCGGACGTGCAACGTCTTCTCCTCCGGCTCGAGGTGGATGTCCGAGGCGCCGCGCTGGATGCCCTCCAGCAGGATCATGTTCACGAGCCGCACCACCGGCACCTGATCGGCGGAGGCGCGCAGCTCGTTGAGGTTGATGCCCTCGTGCAGCTCCTCGGGGGCGACCTCGGCCTCGGCATCGGACAGCGCGCTCGCCAGCCCCTTCCGCGCGTGGTCGTAGGACGTCTCGATGGCGGCACGGAGCACCGACGGCAGGCAGATCACCGGGAACACGCGCATGCCGGTACGGAACGCCACGTCGTCCACGGCCGAGAGGTTGGTCGGATCGACCATCGCCAGGGTCAGGGCGCCGGCGGACCGTCCGATCGGCAGCACCTCGTGCTTGCGCGCGATGGCGCCGGGCACCAGGCGCAGGATCTCTGCCGCGATCGACTCCGGGAACTTCACGGAGGGGATCCGGTAGTGCAGCGATTGCGCGTGCATCATCTGCTCCTCGGTCATGAAGCCGAGGCGCACGACGATGCCGGCGAGCTTGTCGTTGGTCTTCTTTTGCTCGGCGAGGACCATCGAGAACTGCTCCGTGTTGATGAGCCCTTCGCCGAGGATGAAGTCCGAGAGACGGCGGCCGACCTGCCCCGGGCTCTCGCCCGCGCCGTGGCCGTTCCTGCCATTGGGCGCGTGCCCGTTGCCGGTCTGGCCGTTACCGGCGGCGTTGGCGGCGGCTCCATTGGCGTGGCGGGTGGCGGCATCTCCGTGGCCGTTGCCGTTCGCGGGCGCGGAGACGGGCGCGTCGGCGGCTGGCGCTTTCCGGGCCCATTCCCGGTCGATGCCGCGCTTGAGATTCATGGCCGTGCCACAAGGCTGCAAGGCCGAAACCAAATCGATCTTACCGCCGGCGCGCCGGATGTTTTCGATACTTACAGGACGCCGTGGCCAGTTTCCCGGATGATTCCTGACCTGGCAGATGACCAGGTACCCGGCCAGGAATTGACCGCGGCCGGGCGCGCTTTGGCACGCACGAACTCTAGCACGCGTTCGTGAGATGATCGGCGCGACATGCGTCTGCCGACGCTCGTCGCCGCCCTCGTGTCCATCCTGGTCGTGGCCGCGTGCAACCAGTCGCCGCCCGGCCCGTTGCACAAGACCGACCGCGTCGCGAAGGCCGAGGCGTCGATGGCCGCGTGCAAGAAGCGCGTCGGCCTCGACGACGTCGCCACGCCCTCCGGCATGGTGCTCGACGATCCCGCCACGCGCGGTCAGGAGATGACACCCGAGATGGCCGGCCAGCTCCGACTCAAGGTGCAGTGCGCCCTCGAGCTGAACGAGCTGCTCGCCGCCCGTCAGTGAACGCCGCGGCCATGGCCCTCACGCTGACGCTCGCCACCGCCACGCCCGGCGGCGGCTTTCCCGTCTACGGCGACGCCGTCATCGCCGCCGTGCGCGAGGTCGATCCGGCGCTCACGATCGAGCCGCGCAACACGAAGGGCAGCACCGAGAACGTGCCGCTGCTCGAGAAGAACGAGGTGGACCTGGCGCTCGTGCAGGGCGAGGTCGCCTACGAGGCGCTGCAGGGCGTGGGCCGCGCGCCGTCGCCGATCCGCATCGTCGCCGCGATGTACTCCACGCCCGGCATGTTCGTGGTGCGCGCGGACTCGCCGGCGCGGACGATCGAGGATCTGAAGGGCAGGCCGGTCGCCTTCGGCGCCCGCGGCTCGGGGCTCGTGCTGCTCGCGCGTTACGTGCTGGACGGCCTGGGTCTCGACCAGGAGCGCGACTTCCAGGCCGTGTATCTCGACCGCGCCGGCGACGGGCCGGCGATGGTCCAGGACGGGCGCGTGGCCGCGCTCTGGGGCGGCGGTGTCGGCTGGCCGGGCTTCACGGCGGTGGCGAAGGCGCCCGGTGGCGCGCGCTTCATCGTCCCCGACGCCGATGGGCTCCGGAGGATCCAGGCCAGGCACGCGTTCCTGAAGCCGCTGACCGTGCCGGCGGGCTCCTATCCGGGCCAGGACGCACCGATCGCCTCGCTCGGCTCGTGGTCGTTCATCATGGCGCGGCCGGGGCTGGCCGACGATGCGGCCTATCGTGTCGCGAAGGCGCTGCACGGCGCGGAGGCGGGGATCGCGCGGCGGCTCCCACAGGGCAAGGAGACGACGGCCGCGAACACCGTGGCCGCGGCGCCGCGGGCCGAGCTGCTCCATCCGGGCGTACGGCGCTACCTGGCCGAGCTCGGCCTGCTCACGCGGTAGCCGGCGGACGGTCGCCGCGCGCCGCTACTCTCCGTCAGCGGGGTGTGTCCGCGCTGTCCATCGGCGTCCAGCCGAGCACTGTACGCGCGTGCTCCACATCGCGGTAGCCGTGACGCAGGTTCGAGACCACGTAGAAGACGTCGAAGCGCAGCGACTCCGGCGCCTCGATGCACGCCTCGATCATGCGCACGATGTCGCGCTGGCTGCACCACACGGAGACGTCGCGCGTGGTGGTCGGCCGGTCCTCCGCCTTCACGCGGCCGATGCGCAGGCAGATGACCGACATCCGGTGCGCGTCGGAGTAGTGACGCCCGAGGGCCTCGCCCCAGACCTTGGTCGCGCCGTACAGCCCGCTCGGCCGCAGCGGCGACTCGTGGGTCAGCGGCGTGACCTTCCCGGCCTCGGCGTAGCGGCCGGCCACGAGGTGGCTCAGCGGCGGGTCCCGCTCCCAGCCGCTGACCGTGGCGCCGCTGCTCGCGAAGATGACGCGCTTGACGCCCGCATTGCGCGCCGCCTCGAAGACGTTGAAGGCGCCGACGACGTTCGAGCGCATGAGCACGTCGGCGGCGTGCTTGTCGCCGGCGGCCGCGGCCAGATGCACCACGGTGTCCACGTCACGAAAGGCCGGCTGGATCGCGGCGAGGTCGCCGAGGTCGGCCTGGTGCGTCTCGACGCCGGGCACCGCGCGCCGGTTCAACGCGCGCAGCGCGTACTTGCCCTCGACGTGTTTGCGGAGAGCGCTGCCGATGAGGCCACTCAGTCCCGTGATCAGAATTCGTCGCATGGTCAGTGCACTCTACGACGGCTCGTCGATCGGAATTTCAGGATCGTAGGCGTCCAGGGCCCTCGACTCGACATGGGCGCCGAGGTCGGGAGCGGCCAGCACGGCCTCGAGGGCGGGCCCTGCCCGCCACTCGGCGACCTCCAGCACGCGCCAGAGCGCGGCCGTCTCCGCCGGTGTGATCGAAAGGCCCACGGTCACGTCGTCAGGCGAGATGCTCGTCAGATTCGCGTGCGTGCGACGTCGGCCTTTCAGCCACTCGAGGTAGCGCACGAGGAGGAGCTCGATGGCAGCGCCGTTCGCCGTCAGCAAGACTCCGAGGAACGTCAGACGATAGCACTCACGCTCACCGTCCCGGGCGTCGCGCACGATACTGCCGCCGAGGTGCTCCATCCTCGACCGCGGACAGGCCTCGTGCAGCTCCTGGCTGCCGATCCACTGGCCGTGATCCAGCCGGTGCTGCCAGATGATGTCGAGCGGTTCGGCGCGATCTCCGAACTCTTTTCGGAACTGGCGCAGCGTCACCCCTCGAGCTCGCGGTTCAGCCCGAAGTCCTCCGGCACCGGCGGGCCCCAGCGATACAGCGCGTCCTCCGGCGCGAAGTCGCGCGGCTGCCACGCGCACGTCTCCGGGATGTGGTCGAGGTCGTGGAAGTATTCCGCCCACGAGCCCCACGGGTCGCGGACGTAATAGAAGAAGTTGGAGCCGATGACGTGGCGCCCAAGCCCCCAGCCCATCGGAATGCCGGCGTCGTGAGCGCGCTGCATGCCCATGGCGATCTCGTCGACGCCGCCCACCTCGAACGAGCCGTGATGGAAGCCCGGACCCTTGGACGCGAGCAGCGCGAGGTTGTGATGGTCCGGCGTGCAGCGCAGGAACGCGATGATCCCGGGGCAGCGGTCGGACAGCTTCATGCCGAGCACGCGCGTGTAGAAATCGATCATCCGCTCCAGATCGCCCGAGAACAACAAGACGTGGCCGAGCCGGCGTGGGCGCGCCTCGAAGCGGTCCGGACAGCCGCGCGCCCCGATGCGCGACGTGTGGCCGGGGCTGTTGAGCGCCGGCGGCGGATCGGCGGGCGGCGTCTCGCCGGCCTCGGGGCGGACGTTGACGAGGTTGCCGTCGGGATCGCGCACCCAGAGGCCGCCCTCGGGCGCGCCGCGCGGCGGATCCACCTGACTGACACCCGCACGCTGCAGCGACTCACGCGTGGCGTCGAACTCGGCGCCCGGCGCGCCGAACGCCACGTGGTGCAGGCGCTTCCTCGGCCCGCCGTAGAGCAGCACGGTCTCGCGCTTGAGCGGCGCCGGGCGCAGGTGCACGGCGCCGTCGCGGCCGGGCTCGTCCACCAGGCCGAAGCCCGTGTAGAACTTCTCTCCCACCGTCTGGTCGGGGATCTCGAGCGCGTAATGGAGCAGCGCCTTCACGGCCATCGCGACACCTCCGGCGTGTGTGTCCGCCAGTGTACCGCCATCAACCCCCGGGGCGGCGGCCCGCACGAATCGCGCGCAGGACGCGCTCGGCGGTGATCGGCTGATCGGTCACGGCGGCGCCGAACGGCGCCAGCGCATCGTTGACGGCGTTGAGGATCGCCGCGGGCGCGCCCGTGGTGCCGGCCTCGCCCGCGCCCTTGTAGCCGCCGGCGATCGAGGGCGCCGGCGTCTCGAGGTGGTGCAGCTCGAGCGGGGGCACGTCGGCCGCCGTCGGCACCGCGTAGTCCATCAGGGTGCCGCAGAGCGGCTGGCCGGCGCCGTCGTAAGCGCAGTGCTCCATGAGCGCGCCGCCGAGCCCCTGCGCGACACCGCCCGCGATCTGGCCGGCCACCAGCGCCGGGTTCACGACACGGCCGCAATCGTCCACGGCCACGTAGCGCAGCACGCTCACGCGTCCGGTCTCGATGTCCACCTCGACGACGGCGAGATGCGCGCCGTTGGTGAACGTCCCCGGCTGGGCGTTCGTGAAGTGCACCGTCGCCTCGAGGCTCGGCTCGAGTCCCTCCAGCTCGTTGCTGCGGAAGTGCACGGTGCGCGCGAGGTCGGCCAGCGTCATGCCGCGATCGCGCGCGCCGCTGACGCCCACGCGCCCGTCGCCGAGCCGGATGTCGTCGGGATGCGCCTCCAGCAGCGTCGCGGCCACGCGGCGAATCTTCTCGGCCAGTGCGCGGGCGGCCAGCAGCGCTGCGCTGCCGCCAATGGGCATGCCGCGGCTCGCCCAGGTGCCGCCGCCATACGGCGTGAGCGCGGTGTCGCCGGAGCGCACCGCGACCCCGTCGGGCGAGATCCCGAGCTCATCCGCCACGATCTGCGCGAACGCCGTCGGCATGCCCTGCCCCTGGTCGGTGACGCCGACGAGCGCAGTGACGGCGCCCGAGGGTTCCAGCCGCAGGGTGGCGCCGTCCTGGCCGGAGATCGGCGCGCCGCCGACGCCGTAGAACTGCGCGCCGGGTCCCGTGAGCTCGATGAAGCACGAGAGCCCGACGCCGAGGTGGCGTCCCTGGACGCGCGCGGCGGCCTGCTGCGAGCGCAGGTCGTCGTACTTCGCCGCCTCGAGCAGCCGCGCGAGCGCCGCGTGATAGGAGCCGCTGTCGTAGACGTTGCCCGTGGCCGAGGTATACGGAAGCTCCTCCGGCCGCACGAGGTTGCGCCGCCGCACCTCGGCCGGATCCAGCCCGAGATCGCGCGCGATCACGTCGAGCATCGACTCGGTCACCGCGGCGGCGATCGGGTGACCGACGGCGCGGTACTGCGAGGTCACCACCTTGTTTTGCGCCACCACGCGCAGCGTCCCGTCGTAGTGGCGCACGCGATACGGCCCCGGCAGCAGACGCAGCACCTGGCCGCCCTCCACCACGCTCGAGCGCGGATACGCGGAGTACGGGCCGACGGCGGCGGTGATCCGCGCGCGCATGGCGCTGACGACGCCGTCGTCGCCGCCGGCGAGCTCGACCTCGATCGTCTGCTCGCGCGCGTGGATGTCGGAGACGAACGACTCGCGGCGCGTGGCCACGAACTTCACCGGGCGGCCGAGGAGGATGGCCAGCGCGACGGCCGCGACGTCGTCCTGGTAGACGTGGATCTTGATGCCGAACGAGCCGCCGACGTCGGGCGCGATCACGCGCACGCGCTGCTCGGGCAGGTCGAAGAGCCCGGCCAGCACCGCCTGCATCATGTGCGGCACCTGCGTGGAGATCCACACGGTCAGCGAGCGCG
>QHSB01000502.1 GCA_003220335.1 Candidatus Rokuibacteriota bacterium | reverse complement strand
GATGGCGGCCAGCGTGAGCATGGCGAGGGCCAGGGTGAAAACCTGGTAGGACACGGTGAGCCGCGTGTTGGGGCCGAAGATCATCGCCCCGACGAGCGCGGCCGCGGCCAGCTTGCCGGCGGGGGTCAGGCGGCGCGCGAGCGTGTACTGCGTGCGAGAGGCGAGCAGGAACTGGCGATACGCGAGCCGGCGGAACCACACGGCGGTCAAGCCGGCACGGGCACCGTCTTGACGATCTCCTCGACGACGGCGACGCCGGTGAGGCCGGCGAAGCGCGCCTGCGGATCCACGGCGAGGCGGTGGGCGATGACGGACCCGGCGACCTCCTGCACGTGGTCGGGACTCACGAAGGCCTGGCCGTCGAGCAGCGCGAGCGCCTGGGCGGCGGCCATGAGGGCGAGCGAGGCGCGCGGGCTGGCGCCGAGCTGCACGCCGGGCGCGGTGCGCGTGGCGCGCACGACGTCCACCACGTAGCGGCGCAGCTCGTCGCTCACCCGCACCTCGCGCGCGGCCGCGCGCAGGGTGGCGACGTCGTCCACGCTCGCGCAGGGGCCGAGGTCCTCGAGCGGGTGGTGCCGCGCCTGCGCGGTGAGGATGGCCACCTCTTCCGCGGGCTCGACGTAGCCGAGGCCGAACTGCAGCGCGAAGCGGTCCATCTGCGCTTCCGGCAGCGGGTAGGTGCCGCGGAACTCCACGGGGTTCTGCGTGGCGATCACGAAGAACGGATCGTGCAGCCGGTACGAGGTGCCGTCCACGGTGACCTGCCCCTCGCCCATCGCCTCCAGCAGCGCCGACTGCGTGCGTGGCGAGGCGCGATTGATCTCGTCGGCGAGCAGCACGTTGGTGAAGATCGGGCCCTCGTAGAAGCGAAAGGTCTGGTCGCGCTGGTCGTAGATCGAGACGCCGAGGATGTCGGAGGGCAGCAGGTCGGGCGTGAACTGGATGCGCTTGAACGTCGCGCCGATCGAGCGCGCGAGCGCCTTGGCGAGCGTCGTCTTGCCCGTGCCCGGGTAATCTTCCAGCAGCACGTGGCCGCCGCTGGCGAAGGCGGCGAGCAGGCGGCGGATGGCCAGCGTCTGCCCCTGCATGACGGTCGCGAGATTCGCCGCGATGCGCCCGGCGACGTCGCGCGCCGGTCCTGCGCTCACTTGATCTGCGACGCTTTCTTGATCGTCAGCTCGCGGTCCGCCTGCATGCCCTCCTGCTCCTTCGCGGCCAGCTTCTTGACCAGCGACGCGTAGCCGGAGGTCTGGATGATCTTGTTGAACTGGGCGCGATAGTTGGCCACCAGGCTCACGCCCTCGATCGAGACGTCGTAGGTGAGCCAGCGGTCGCCCGGAAGGCGGTGCATGCGGTAGTCCACCGGGATGTCCGTGCCCTGCTTGATGACGAGCCGCGTGCGCACGGTGGCCTGATCGCCGTCGATGGTGTCACCGAGGAACTGGATCTTCTCGCCGCTGTACATCTCGATCTTGCCGATGTACGAGCGCTCGAGGAGATCGGCGTAGAGCCGCGTGACCTCCTCGCGTTCCTGCGGCGTGCGGGCGTGCCAGTGGGGACCGAGCGAGCGACGCGTGGTCTCGCTGAAGTCGAAGATGTCGTTGGCGACGCGGCGAATCACGGTCCGGCGCTCGACCATGCGAGCCTCTTTCGCCATCTCCGGATCTTCGAGGACCTTGATCACGCGGTCGATCTGCGTGCGCAGCTGCTCCGTCGGCGCGCCGGCCCATGCCGGCCGTCCCGCGCCCATGGCCAGCGTGAGCACCACCGCGATCCCCAAGGCCGTCGCACGCATTGTCATTCGCGCCTCCCCCGTTCGTCGTGTGTGCCGCGTCCGGCGGCGCGGCCATCCGTCTCGCGACGGACTGCGCGCGCGCTCCCGGCAGGACAGTCTATGCGAACGGCCACGCGGTTGTCACGGGGCCGTCGGCTATACTTGACCGGCCGCTGACATGACGCCGATGAGTGCCCGTCTGGATGATCTGCGGCAGCGACTTACGGCTCTGCGTACCCGATTCGCGGAGGTCGCGGCGCGCGCCGCCGCGGCCGCCGCCGCCATGCGAGCCAGCGCGGTCCCCGCCGCGGCGCTGCTCGACGACCTGCGGGGCACGGCCGCCGACTTCGACGAGCTGCGCCTGGCCATCCTCGACGAGGCGCGCACGCTGCCGAGCGCGCCCGATCCGGCCAGGCTCGGCACGCTGAAGGCCCTCGATGCGCTCGTCACCACGATCGATGGGGCAGAGGCCGATCGCGCGCGGCGGGCGGCGTGGGAGGCAGCACGCGATGACGCGCTGAGCGCGCTCGACCGCGTCATGACGCTCGTCCACCGCGAGGACACCAACTTCCCCCCGCTGGCCGAGTGCCAGGCCAAGGCGCGCGAGCTGCACGCCGCCCTGTCGGCGGCCCAGCCCGCGGACCTCGAGCGCGTCACGACGATGGTGAGCGGAGGCATCCGTCCCTTCGCCGAGCTCGTCGCGCTCGCCGAGGGGTGGAACCGGCTCGACGACGAGCGCTGCGCGCTGCTGCAAGACTCGATCAGCCAGAATTTTGGCCGCCCACTCGCCCTCGCAACGGTGCGCGGCAAGCTGGGCCGCGAGGGCGAGATCATCATCACGCCCGAGGTGGCCGAGGCGCCCGAAGCGCCCATCGTGCCGACGGCCCGCGCCGCACCCGTCGGGGCCACGCCGGCGGCGGGTGACGTTCCCGTCCCCGGGGTCGCTCCAGTCGGCGGTGGCATGCGCGCCGCCGCCGGCGCGCCGGGGAGTGGCGGCGGCGGCGCCCCCACCGGCCCGCCGGTCGTCGCCGGCGACCGTGTGGCTCCGCCGGGCTCGCCGCTCGTCGTCGAGATCCGATTGACCGGCGAGCGCGTGCAGGTCGAGACGCCGCAGGAGCGGCGCGCGCGCGAGGAGCTGCTCGAACGGATGGCCGAGGAGACCGCGCAGTGGTGGGTCGGCGCGCGCCGCGGCTGGGAGTCGCTCGCGCAGCGCGGCCTGCCGCCGGCGGAGGCGGCCCGCGAGGCGCTCGCGCGCTTTCCGTACCTGCTCTCGGTGCCGCTGGCGAAGAGCGATGAGTTCGAGGACGGACGGCTCGCCGAGGGCTACGCGATCCTGCTGCAGCGGTTCGAGAAGGAGGAGTCCGGATTCGTGCGAGCGGCGCTCTCGCGCCTCAACCCGCAATTCGCGACGCGCGCGAGAGACGAGACGTATGCCCTGGGGCATGAGCTCTATCTCTACATCGTGGCCGAGGGCCGGCTCTACAAGACCTATCCCGACTTTCTCAAGGACGTCCTCGTCCACGCGCTGCCCGAGCCGGGCGTGTGGCTGCAGGGCGCCATCACGGATGCGGAAGGCTCGACGACGATCGTGACGCGGCCCGAGCAGCCGGGCGGTCGCCCGGAGCAATCGCGCACGCTGACGGAGGCGGCCGAGCGCTTCACGACGCACACGTTCGGCGTGACCACGGGGCCGCTCACCGCGCGCGTCTTCAGCGTGCAGGCCGGCGGGCTTTCCGATCCGACCGATGTCGACATCCATCTCAAGGAGAACGGCGCCGCCACCGATCACGCATGGGTCGTGGTGGCGCCGATGGACGGAACGCCCCAGGCGCCGCGCAAGCACCGTGTGGGGGGCACCAAGATCGAGCAGCTCGGCAAGCAGCATCGCGCGGTCTGGATCGCCGCCTTCAATTCCGATCCGAACGCCGACAAGCGCTACGAGCTGACGGTCGCGCTGGCGCGCAAGGCGGCGACGCCGCTGGCGAAGGCCGCGCAGGCGCAGGCCGCCACCGGGCTCGGGAAAGCCTCGCCGTTCAAGAAGCGCTGAGGGTCAGCGGGTGGCGCGGCGCCAGACGAGCCGCGCCTTCGCCATCACACGAACGCCGAGCCCACGCCGCGGACCGAATTCGAGCGCCCAGGCCAGGCGCGGCGTCCCGGTACGGTTGGGTCCGGTGTAGTGAACCGTGCGCGGAAAGTGCACGGTCGCGTCGCCCGCACGGATCGGGCACGGGACCGCCTGCGACGTGTCCAGTCCGACCACCTCCAGCGCGTGGGCGTCGCGCAGGCGATCGCGTCGGTGATGACGCCAGAGCGCGCCGCGGTGGCTGCCGGGGATGAACTCCATGCATCCCATGTCGCGCGTGACGTCCTGCAGCGGCACCCAGAAGTGCGCGCTCAAGATCTTCCGCTCCAGCGCGTACGCCTCATCCTGGTGCCACGACGTGGCCGCGCCGTTGAAGGCCGGCTTGTAGATGGCGTGATCGAAACGGTACTCGACGTCGCGTCCGAGCAGCCGCTCCGCGAGCGCGGCGCAGCGCTTGAAGGTCAGCGTGTCGGCCAGCTGCGGCTCGAGGTCGACGGTTTGATTGATCTCGAGAATCGGGCGCGCATTGTGCTGCTCGCTGCCGAGGTCGTGGGCGCGCCGGGCGCCCGCGAGCTCGTGAAAGCGCCGGTAGAGGCCCGCCAGCAGGCGCGAGACGGTCTCGAGATCCCCGGGGGTGGTCAGGCCCGTCACGACCAGGAAGCCGAGCCGCTGAAATCGCGCGACCGCCTCGTCGGTGAGGACCGAGTGCGACACGGCATTCACTCCGGTGCCCGTCGAGACGTTCGCTGCGGGATCCATCACCCGGCAGATGTTGCAACGCGCGGGCCGAACCGGCGCGCGCCAGCACGGAGGCCGTCGCCGCCGACGCGTGAGAGCCGCGCCATTCCCACCCCGGCTCGGCGTCGCCGGCGCTGTGGGTGGACGACGTTGCCGAGCGAGGTATGCCGGCCACGAGGCGCACGCCCCATCGTCGGACCGGGCCAATCCGTCACCGGGTTGATACTTGCGTTGCGCATCGCCATCCCGGGCGGTGCGGGACCCGAGGTCAACGCTACAATCGGCGCGTCAATCCGTCACCGGGTACGCACAGGGTACGCAACCCCCGTCGGCGCGGACGGCCGCACCGTCGAAGTGCCGTTGTCGTAAACGCTTCGGCGGAGGGTCGGGGCCAGTACGACGGGTCACGCGGGCTGACGACGGGCGTTCACACATCGCGCAAACGCCGTCATGCTGTCGGCGTTCGAATGCTCAGCGCTTGCCGACTTCGGCGAGCATCTCCCTGAAGATCCGATAGAAGTCGTTGTTGTCCTCGAGACCCTTGCGCAGAATGGCGGGCAGGTGCGGCAGGTCGTTGAGGTTGACGACGACGTTCACCGAGCGCGCGAACGCCATCATGTTGTCGAAGGTCTTGAATTCGCGGCTGAGGAGCGCGACGAACACCTGCCGGCGGGCGCCGATCGGCATCGTGTTGAGCATCTTGAGCACCGCGTTATCGAGCACCCCGCTCGACTCGAACCGCTCGTCCACGATCACGATGTCGAACGCGTGTCGGCGCAGCCGCTCGCCCGCCTCCTCGGCCGTGCTGGCAGGGAGCATCGTGTAGCCGAGCTGCTCGAGGGCGGCCTTGATCACGATCTGCCGCTCGGGCGCGTTCTCGCACACGAGGACGAGGCGCTGCGCGCCAAACTGGACCTGACCGTGGGTCTCGTTCGCCATCGGCCTACCGCTTCCCGATCTTGCGGTTATAGTCGATGTCGAGCCGGAGCCCCTCGAGGGTGCTCGTCTTCTCGCCCCGCTTCTGCTTCACCTGGTCGATGCCCCGCTGCACCACGCTCTTGCGCGTCGAGTAGGCGATGGCCGTCTCCTCGGTGATGATGCCCTGCTCGTACGAGCGCAGCAGCGCCTGGTCGAACGTGAGCATCAGATAGGGCTCGCCGACCTCCTGGACATCGTAGAACGTCTTGCCTTCCTGCTCGCCGGTCATGATCAGCTCGTTGGAGCGGATGGTGTTGGCCAGGATGTCGTGCACGGCCCAGCGTCCGCCGCCGATCTTCGGGACCAGCCGCTGGCCGACGATCCAGCGCACCGTCTCCGCGAGGCGCTGGCGGATCTGCTTCTCCTCCTCCTGGTCGAACATGCCGACGATACGGCCGATGGCCTGGCCCGCGTTGACGGTGTGCAGCGTGGTGAGCACGAGGTGGCCCGTCTCCGAGGCCTTCAGCGCCAGCTCCGCCGTCTCGCGGTCGCGGATCTCACCGACGAGGATGATCTTGGGCGCCTGGCGCAGGGCCGCGCGCAGTCCGCTCGCGAACGAGTCATAGTCGAGCCCCAGCTCGCGCTGGTTGAAGGTGGACTTGCGGTTGGGATGCACGTACTCGACGGGATCCTCCAGGGTCACGACGTGCACGGACTTCGTGCTGTTGATCTCGTTGAGGAGGGCGGCGAGGGACGTCGTCTTGCCCGAGCCGGTGGCACCGGTGACGAGAATGAGCCCGTTCTTCTCGCCGGGCATCTTCTTGAAGGCCTCGGGGAGCTTGAGCTCCTCGATGGTCGGGATCATCGTCTCGAGCTTTCGCAGGACGATCGAGAAGTTGCCGCGCTGCGAGAAGATGTTGACGCGGAAGCGCGCCCGGCCGGGCAGCGAATACGACGAGTCGCAGGAGCCCTGCCGCAGCAGGTGCTCGGTGAGGCGGCGGTCGTTGTTGACGAGGTTGAGCGCGAAGATCTCGGTCTGGAACGGCGTGAGGTTCTCGATCGCGGGGTCGACGGGGACCGGCACCAGCTCGCCGGCGGCCTCCACCTGCAGCGGACGGTCACACGTGATGTTGAGGTCCGACACGTTGTCGTGCGACTCCAGCATCACGCCCAGCAGGTCGTCGATCTCGGATTTCCGCATGGCCGCTCCTTACTGGTTCAGCTCGTCGGGCGGTGTCTTCAGCATCGGCCGGAACTTCGACTTGTCGATGCCCTTGTCATACGCCTCTTCCGCGCTGATCCAGCCCTTCGTCAGCACCGCCATGATGGCGTCGTCGAGCGTCTGCATGCCGAACTGCTTGCCCGTCTGGATGGCCGACGGAATCTGGACGGTCTTGCCCTCGCGGATCAGGTTGCCCACGGCGGCCGTGCACACGAGGATCTCGAGCGCCGCGCAGCGGCCTTTCTTGTCGACGCGCTTGAAGAGGTTCTGCGCCACGACGAGCTTGAGACCGGTGGAGAGTCCGTTGCGCACCTGCGCCTGCTCCTCGGCCGGGAAGACTTCGATGATACGGTCGATGGTCTTGGCGGCGTTGGTGGTGTGCAGGGTGCCGAGCACGAGGTGACCGGTGTTGGCCGCCTCCAGCGCGAGGCGAATCGTCTCGAGGTCCCGCATTTCGCCGACGAGGATGATGTCCGGGTCCTCGCGCAACGCGCCGCGCAGGGCGGCGGCGAACGACCGCGTATGCGAGCCCACCTCGCGGTGATTCACCAGACAGCCCTGGCTCGCATGCACGAACTCGATCGGATCCTCGATGGTCACGATGTGGTCCTTGCGATGCTTGTTGGCGTGGTCGACGAT
>QHSB01000501.1 GCA_003220335.1 Candidatus Rokuibacteriota bacterium | reverse complement strand
GGACCGGTATCGCGATCATCGGCGCCACGATCATGGTCGTGGGCGGCGTGATCCGGTGGGACCAGGCCGTGGCGGCGGTGGACGCCCACACCCTCGTGCTGCTGTTCGGGATGATGGTCGTCACTGCGTATCTCCGGCTGTCCGGCTTCTTTGCCCTGGTGACCGCCTGGATGGTCCACCGGGCGACCACTCCGGCGTGGCTCCCTGGCCGCCCTCGTCGTCACATCCGGGGCGCTCTCCGCGCTCTTCGTGAACGACGTGGTCTGTTTCGTCCTCGCCCCGCTCGTCCTCGACCTGACGCGGCGGCTCGACCTGCCCCAGCGCGCTTATCTGATCGCCCTGGCGACCGCCTCCAACGTGGGCAGCGTGGCGACACTCACGGGCAACCCGCAGAACATGCTGATCGGGAGTTTCTCCGGCCTCAGCTACCGGAGCTTCCTGGTCCGACAGGCGCCGGTGGCGATCCTCGGGCTGGCGTGCGTGTTCGCGGCGGTGTGGCTCGCGTATCGCCGGCAGCTCCCGCGCGTCCTGCGCGCCGCGCCGCATCGAGAGCGCATTCCCGTGCACTATCCGCTCATGATCAAGACCACCATCGCAATCACCGCGATGCTGGTCGCGTTCCTCGCCGGAGCCCCGATCGCGCTCGTGGCCATCGCCGGCGCGGCGTACTTGCTGCTCACGCGCCGAGTGAACCCGGCAAAGGTCTACCGAGAGATCGACTGGGAAGTGCTGGTGCTGTTCATCGGCATGTTCGTGCTGATCGGCGGCGCCGAGGCCGCGGGGATCGCTCAGAAGTTATTGGCGGCGGCGCAAGCTGTCAACGTCCAGAACACGGCGATCTTCACGGTCGTCACCGCTGTCCTGAGCAATGTCGTCTCCAACGTGCCGGCCGTGCTCCTTCTGAAGCCGGTCATCGCGTCGCTGCCCGATCCCGCGCGCGCCTGGCTGCTCCTCGCCATGGCGTCGACCCTGGCCGGCAATGTCACCATCGTGGGCTCGGTCGCCAACCTCATCGTCGTGGAGGCCGCCCGGAAGCAGGGGATTCGGATCGGGTTCCTCGAGTTCTTCCGCGTGGGCCTGCCACTCACGCTCGTCACCCTGCTGCTCGGCTGGCTGATCGTCAGCTCCGGCGCTTGAAGACGTAGAACAGGTAGCCGAACGCGGGGAAGAGCACCAGGGCTCCGGCAGCCAGGACGGATTGCAGCGCATGGAGGGTGGATGGAACAGTCGCCGTGTTGCTCAACGTGAGATCGGGGATCACCAGCTCACCAGCCGCGCGAAGATGTGCGGCGCTCCATCGCGGGCGAGGATGAATGCCAGCGCCGCCGCCGGCGCCAACAGCAGGCCGGAGGTGAGGCCTCGCGTGCGGAAGTCCGCTTGCAGGGCCGGCTCCCCCTCGGTGTCCACCGTCAGGTACGTTGCCGCCAGGAACGCGAAGAGACCTTGAGCGAACAGACCGCAGGCGACGGCGAACGGCCTCGTCCAGCCCGCGAAGAAGCCGCTCGACAACCGCCCATCGGTGACGCGGATCTCGCCCGAGGCGAGGGCGCCGAGGCAGAGCCCGAGGAGGAGTGGCGTGAAGAAGCTCGCCGCGCCGAACAGCGCGCTCCAGCGTCGGTGCACGGCGTCGTCCTGTGCGTCGTACTTGCGAAAGACGAACGCGGAGCCGCGCAGCACGATGCCGAGCAGAATGGCTGTCATCGGGATGTGCAGCGCCGTCATGACGGTGGCGAACGCCCGCGGGAAGCCGGTGAAGAGGACCACGATGACCAGGATGAGCCAGACGTGGTTGGCCTCCCAGATCGGCCCGATGGCGTGCTCGATGGCCGCCCGCTGGCGCGACGCTCGGGGTCCCCTCGCCAGGAGGTCCCACATGCCGCCGCCGTAATCCGCGCCGCCCGAGAGGGCATAGATCACGAGCGCCGCCAGGATCACCGCCCCCAGCCGGTGCTCAACCGTCACGCGACACTTCCTGGCGCGCTTGCCAACCGCGCCGTGCGCTCGGGTCCGTCTCGAGGAACTGACGGCGGAGCAAGTACACGAGGATGACGGACAGGAAGATGTAGACCGCCGTGAAGGTCACGAAGGGCACCACGAGTCCCGCCATCGGCGTGACGGCATCTGCCGTGCGCATCACCCCGTAAATGATCCACGGCTGCCGGCCGACCTCGGTGACGATCCATCCTGCCTCGATCGCGATGAGACCGAGAGGAGATCGAAGGCCCAGTGAACGATGCGGGCGTTGGGCCACTCGTCGCGTGGGATCGTATCGAGACCGCGGACCGAAGCGTTGGGATCGCCCGTGGCGAGGAGGCTCAATCCCCGGGGAATCCGCAGACCATAGCGGGTCGTCATGGCGGCATCGTCCGGGATCCCTCCGATGGTAATCGGCGCGCCCGCTTCCGTCCGGTAGTGAGCTTCCATCGCCGCGAACTTCGCCGGCTGCCGGTGCGCGACCATCCGGGCGATCATGTCCCCGCTGACCATCTGAAGCGGGATGCCGATCACGGCCACGGCCAGCGAGATGCCGAACGCCGTCCGGTGGAACGCGTTCGTTCGATCGCGCAGCAGGAAGAAGGCGTGGACGGCGGCGACCGCGAAACCGGTCGCGACGTAGGCGGCCAGCACCATGTGGATGACCTGCTGCAGGGCGGCGGGGTTGAGCATGGCGGCGATCGGGTCGATCCTCGTGACCCGGCCGTCGACCATCTCGAACCCTGTCGGCGCATTCATCCAGGCGTTGGCCGTGACCACGAACACGCCGGAGAGCATGCCGCTCATCGCGACGACGATCCCCGCGAGCCAGTGCACGACGGCGGGAATCCGATCCCAGCCATAAAGGTAGATCCCCAGGAAGATCGCTTCGGTAAAGAACGCGAAGCCTTCGAGCGAGAAGGGCATGCCGATGATCCCGCCCGCGTATTCCATGAACCGCGGCCAGAGCAGACCGAGCTCGAACGAGAGCACCGTCCCGGAGACGGCGCCCACGGCGAAGAGGATCGCGGTGCCCCGCGCCCAGCGCTGCGCGAGGTCGACGTAGATCGCCTCGCGGCTCCGGAGATGGAGGCCTTCGGCGATGGCCATGAGCAGCGGCATGCCGATGCCGATCGCCGCGAAGACGATGTGGAACGCCAGCGACATGGCCATCTGGGAGCGGGCAAACGCGAAGTCAGTCATCGATCATCCAGGCGCGTGGTTGCTGACACCGTGAACGGCGTGCTTTTTCAGAACGACGAGCGCGAACACGAAGGCCACGATCATCACCGTCAGCAGTCCCAGCTCGAGCATCGCCCCGTGAAACGCCCCGTCGTTCTTTTGGAGGAGCGGCGCAAACTCAGCGGTGAGCACGAGCAGGCGGCGGATCGCGGCGATCAACCCGACGATCAGGAACGGCTCCGGCACGAGCGCGTGCTCGCGGAAGGAGACCTGCACGGTGTAGAGGAGCTCGACGATCATCAGGATCAGAAGGATGCGGTCGAGTAGCTCCACGGTACGGTCGGGCAGCGTATGGGCGAGCAGCGCCCGTGCGAAGGCCACGGCCACCGCGACGAGCAGCGCGACCGCGATCGCCGCCAGGAGCGCTCCCAGGCTCACGTAGACCACGTCCTCGACCCGGGTGAAGCCCTGCGTGATCGATTCACGCCAGGCCTGCGGATCGAGCCGGAGCCGTCTCTCGGTCACGCGACCGCCTTCGGCCTCAGAGGTATTGCCCGGTGGGCACGACCCGCCCCACGTCGCGCCGGGCGGACTTCGGGTTGCCCGCGAGCGGCTTGACGGAGACGATCCGCTCTCCCTTCTTGCCGGCGATCTTCGCCCAGTCGTCGGGGTTGGTGGTGTTGGGGAGATCCTCGTTCTCCTTGAACTCCTCCCGGACCGCGCTGAGCAGGTCGTCGCTCGCGATGCCCTTCGCGCTCGTCTGGACGTATCGCTTGAGGGCGAGCTTCTTCGCCCGCCGCACGATGGATTCGATCATGGCGCCGGAGGCAAAGTCCTTGAAGTAGAGCACCTCTTTGTCCCCGTTGCTGTAGGTCACCTCGAGGAAGCGGTTCCGCTCGCCGAGGTCGTACATCTCTTCCACGGTGGCGGCGATCATCCGGTCCACCGCCGCCTGGGCGTCACCCGCGTGCTGTCGGATCTCGGCCTCGTGGATGGGCAGGTCGGCCGTCATGTACCTGTTGAAGATGTCCACCGCCTCGGTCTTGTCGGGCCGCTCGATCTTGATTTTCACATCGAGCCGGCCCGGCCGCAGGATGGCCGGATCGATCAGATCCTGCCGGTTGGAGGCGCCGATGACGATGACGTTCGTCAGGCGCTCCACGCCGTCGATCTCGGTCAGCAGCTGCGGCACGATCGTCGCCTCCATGTCGGAGGAGATGCCCGTGCCGCGCGTGCGGAACAGGGCATCCATCTCGTCGAAGAAGACCACCACCGGCACGCCCTCGGCGGCCTTCTCGCGGGCCTTGATGAAGATCTCGCGGATCTTCCGCTCGGTCTCGCCCACGTACTTGTTGAGCAGCTCGGGACCCTTGATGTTGAGGAAGTAGCCGTTGACCTTTTCGCCGCGCGTCTCCGAGATCCGAGCGGCCAGGTTGTTCGCGACCGCCTTGGCGATCATGGTCTTGCCGCAACCGGGCGGTCCGTAGAGCAGCACGCCCTTGGGTGGGGCCAGCCGGTGCTCCTTGTAGTAGTCGGCGTAGAGGTAAGGGAGCTCCACCGCGTCCTTGATCGCCTCGATCTGGGAGCCGAGACCGCCGATCTGCTCGTAGCCGATGTCCGGCACTTGCTCGAGCGAGAGGTCCTCGACCTCGCTCTTGGGCAGCTTCTCGAGCAGGTACCCTGACTTCGCGTCCATCAGCAGGTGGTCGCCGGGCTTCAACGACATCGTGCGCAGCGGATCGGCGATGACGCCGACCTTCTCCTCGTCGGCGCGCAGCGTGACCAATGCGCGCTCTGGATCGAGCTGCTCCTTGAGGATGACGACGTCGCCCTGCACCTCGTAGCCGGCGGTTTGCACGACGTTGAGGCTGTCGTTCAGGACGAGCTCCTGCCCGGGCCTGATGTCCCTCGATTTGATGGACGGGTGCAGGTTGACCTTCGCCTTCCGGCCTTGAAACAGCACGTTCACAGTGCCGTCGTCATTGCCGGAGAGGTAGACCCCGTACGTGGAGGGAGGCGCCGAGAGCTTCTCGACTTCCTCCTTCAGCAGTCCCATCTGCTCGCGCGCCTCGGACAGCGCGGTGACCAGCTTCGCGTTGAGCATCATGACCTCGACATCCTCGATCTGGATGTCACACTCGATGATCTGGTCGACGGGCTTCATGGCATCCCCTCCGTCTTCGGGAGCTCTCTCTCTGGTCTCTCGACGGCGCGCGCCGCCGCGCGGGTTCCCCTCCCTCGTCTTTTCGCAAGATCAGAACAGCGCCGGTTACCCGACAGGGCGCCCCGCCATCCCAAGTGTGGAAGGCACGTGTGAAGACCCTGTCCGCGCTCGTGTTCGCGCTGGTCTTGGCGGGCCTGTCCGGCTGCATGTCTGCGATGCCGGGCGGCTCGTCGGCCCTCCCCAACGTCGACGTCGATCCATGGCCCCGGCGGCTCACGAGCGGGGAGCACACGTTCTCGATCTTCCAGCCGCAGTACGAGCGCTGGGACCAGGGTCGGCTCACCGGTCGCGCCGCGGTCGTGGTGGAGAACCCGGTCTCGCCGGAGCCGCAGTACGGGGTGATCAGGTTCACCGCACGGACCGAGGTCGACAAGGAGACTCGCCTGGTCACGCTCGAGGATCTGACCATCGCGAAGGCCGACTTCCCGACGGCGCCGGAGGGCGGGGGCGTCTATCTCGCCGCGCTGCGACAGGCCCTGTCAGCGCAGCCGTTGAGGATCGCGCTGGATCGGCTTCAGGCCGAGCCCGAGGTGGAACGGGCGGAGGATCCCGGCCGCATCGTGCAGGTCAAGAACGACGCGCCCCGGATCATCGTCAGCGAGCAGCCGGCGCTGCTGGTGCGGATCGATGGCCAGCCGGTGCTGCGACACGTCGCGGGCACCGACCTGCTGCGCGTGACCAACACGCGCGTGCTGCTCCTGCTCGATCGGTCCGCGGACCGATATTACCTGTGGCTGATGACGCGATGGCTCGCGGCTCCCAAGCTCGACGGGCCATGGGCGGCGGTGGACACCCCGCCCGCCTCACTGCAGACGGCCAAGGAGGTGGCGGTGCAGAGCAAGGAGGTCGGCCAGGCAGGAGTCGTCCCGACCGTCTACGTGAGCACGGCCCCGGCCGAGCTCATCGTGCTCAAGGGCCAGCCTGCGCTGTCGCCGATCACCGGCACCGACATTCTCGAGGTGACGAACACCGACGATGACCTCTTCGTCTACACGCCGCAGCAGGAGTACTACGCGCGGCTGTCGGGCCGGTGGTTCCGCGCCGGGTCGCTTCAGGGTCCCTGGGAGTTCGTCGCGAGCGGGGACCTTCCCCGGGACTTCACCGTAACGCGACGCCATCGGCGCTCATCTCAATGAAGAATCCAACGAAGGACGAAAGGTCAGCCATGAACCGATACCTGGGTCTCGCTGCGATCGTACTGAGCCTGGCCGGATGCGCGACGCTGCAGGCGCAGGACGCGCGGGCGACCGAACGGATGCTCACCGCCGCGGGATTTCAGATGAAGGCGGCGGACACCCCCGACAAGCTCGCGCATCTCCAGACGCTGACGCCGGGGAAGATCGTCCGTCGAGAGCGAAGCGGAGAACCGTCGTACGTCTATGCCGACCGCAACGTCTGCAAGTGCCTCTACACCGGCACCGAGTTGCAGTACCAGGAATATCGCAAGCTCGCACGGCAGCAGACGGAGGCCGACGAGGCAAAGGTGGTGGCCGAGGAGTCGTCCGATCCGCGCAGCTGGGGTCTCTGGGACCTCTGGCCGTAGCGGATCGTCATGGACCTCACACGCCGCGACTTCCTCAAGGCATCCAGTAGCGGGGCGCTGGCGGGTACGGCGCTCGGCACGCTCACTGCCGTCGGTGCGAGCCTGGCGCCGGCGGTGGCTCAGGCTCAGCAGCTGCGGATCGAGCACGCCAAGGCCACCCCCAGCGTCTGTCCCTACTGCTCGGTCGGTTGCGCCACCCTGGTGCACACGGTCGAGGGCAAGATCGTGAACATCGAGGGCGATCCGCGCAGCCCGCACAACGAAGGGACGCTGTGCCCCAAGGGCGCGGCGATCTATCAGCTGCACGTGAATCCGAACCGCCCGACCAAGGTGCTTCACCGCGCTCCAGGCGCCACCGAGTGGGAAGTGTGGGACCTCGAGCGCGCGGTGAGCCGCGTGGCCGAGCTGGTCAAGAAGACCCGCGACGAGACGTTCGTCGAGCGGCTCGAGAACGGCAAGCTGGTCAACAACACCACCGCCATCTTCTCGCTGGGCGGCGCCACCCTGGACTGCGAGTGGAACCACGCCCAGCAGAAGCTCATGCGCGGCCTGGGGGTCGTGGCGATCGAGAACCAGGCCCGGATCTGACACAGCTCCAGCGTCCCCGGACTGGGGACACGGTTGGGGCGAGGGGCGGCCACGATGTATCCGCGCAGCATGGCCGATTCCGATTGCGTCGTGATCCAGGGATCCAACATGGCCGAATGCCACCCCGTGGCGTTCCGGTGGCCGATGCAGGCCAAGCTCAAGGGCGCCAAGCTCATCCACGTCGACCCGCGCTTCACCCGCACGAGCGCCGTGGCCGACATCCACGCGCCGATCCGCGCCGGCTCGGACGTGGCCTTCCTGGGCGGGCTGATCCGTTATGTGCTCGAGAGCGAGCGCTGGAAGACCGACCCGTTCTTCAGGGAGTTCGTCGTCAACTACACCAACGCGGCCACGATCATCGCCGACGACTTCAAGGATACGGAAGACGCCGAGGGGGTCTTCTCGGGGCTCATGCAGTACGCGCCCGGCATCAAGGAGTGGCCGCTCGACGGGTTCGTCGGTCAGTACGACACGCGGACCTGGCAGTACGCGGCGGCGCCGGCCGGGCGCGGCTCGACATCGCCGGCCGGCGGGCCGCCCTTCGACCCGCTGGTGCGCTCGCTCCTCACGCCTCTGCCGCGCCGCGACCCGACGCTCGCGGACCCGCGTACCGTCTTTCAGATCGTGAAACGGCATTTCAGCCGCTACACGCCCGAGATGGTCGAGCAGGTCACCGGCTGCCCCAAGGACACGTTCCTCAAGGTGGCGGAGACGATCCTCGCCAACTCGGGTCGCGACCGGACGACGTCGTTCGCCTACGCGGTGGCCTGGACTCAGCACACCAATGGGCCGCAGACCATCGGCTGCTGTGCGCTGCTCCAGTTGCTCTTGGGAAACATCGGGCGCCCCGGCGCGGGGGTGATGGCCCTCCGGGGCCACGCCTCGATCCAGGGCTCGACCGATATCCCCACGCTCTACCACTCGATCCACGGCTACATGAACCATCCATCCGCCTTGAAGCGGCACGACTCGCTGCGCGACTGGCTGCTCGCGGAGACGACGCCGCGCGGCTACATGGCCAACACGCCCAAGTTCATGGTCTCGTACCTCAAGTCGATGTACGGGGCGGCCGCCACGACGGAGAACGACTTCGGCTACGACTGGCACCCCAAGATCATCGGCGACCATTCCCACCTGCCGATGTTCGTGGCCATGAACGAGGGGCGCGTGAAAGGCATGCTGTGCGTCGGCCAGAACCCGGCCACGTCTCTCAATGCGAGCGTCGAGCGCAAAGGCCTCGCGCGGCTCGAGTGGCTCGTGGTCAAGGACAACTGGCTCACCGAGACGGCGACGTTCTGGCAGAACAGCCCCGAGATCACGAGTGGGCAGCTCAAGAGTGAGGACGTTCGAACGGAAGTCTTCTTCTTTCCCTCGGCGCAGGTCGCCGAGTACGAGGGGACCTTCACGAACACCCAGCGGATGCTGCAGTGGCACTTCAAGGCGGGCGACCCGCCCGGCGATTGCCGCACCGATCTCTGGCTGACCCATCAGCTCGCCCGGCGGCTCAAGACGATGTACGCGGATTCGACGCTGCCGCGGGACCGGGGATTCAAGAGCCTCGTCTGGGAGTTCGACTCGGACGACCTGCACGAGCGCGAGCGCGGCGAGCCCGACGCCCTGAAGGTCCTGAAGGAGATCAACGGCTACCACACCGATGAACCGGGCCGACACCTCACCGGCTTCGGCGAGCTCAAGGACGATGGGGCGACGACGTGCGCGTCCTGGATCTACTGCGGCGTGTTCCCGGCGCCGGACCGCAACCTCGCCGCCCGCAAGCAGCCGGACCCGCCGAATGCGCCGGGGGCGCAGCTCCAGTGGGGCTGGGCCTGGCCGGCCAACCGCCGCATCCTGTACAACCGCGCCTCGGCCGATGTCCAGGGCAAGCCGTGGAGTGAGCGGAAAAAGTGGATCTGGTGGGACGGCACGAAATGGACGGGATACGACGTCCCCGACTTCGCGCCCAACAAGGCGCCGGGGTCGAAGGCCGCGCCGGACGCGATCGGGCTCGACGCGCTGTCGGGGAGCGAGCCGTTCATCATGAAGCCCGACGGGGTCGGCTGGCTCTACGTGCCGAGCGGGCTCGTCGACGGTCCGCTGCCCGCGCACTACGAGCCCGCGGAGTCGCCCGTGGCCAACCCGCTGTACCGCCAGCAGTCGAGCCCGGTCCTCAAGTACTGGAAGCTCGACGGCAACGCGCTGGCGCCCACGGCTGATCCGCGCTTTCCGTACATCGCGACCACGTACCGGCTCACGGAGCACTACCTGTCCGGCGCGATGAGCCGCTGGAATCCCTGGCTCACCGAGCTGCAGCCCGAGTTCTTCGTCGAGATCAGCCCGGAGCTGGCCGCCGAGAAGGGCATCGGCAACACCGACTGGATCACGGTCTCGACGCCGCGCGGCCGCATCCGCGGCAAGGCGCTCGTCACGCGGCGGATGCGCGCGTTCACGATCGCCGGCCGCACCGTCCACCACGTCGGCATGCCGTTTCACTGGGGCTATCAGGGCCTCGTCACGGGGGACGCCGCCAACGAGCTCACGGCCCTCGTCGCGGATCCCAACGTCTCGATCCACGAGGGCAAGGCCTTCGTCTGTAGTGTGGAGAAGGCGTGATGGCTGAGCCGATGGGGTTCTTCACGGATACGACGGTGTGCATCGGGTGCAAGGCGTGTGAGGTGGCGTGCAAGGAATGGAATCAGCTGCCGGCGGCGAACGGTGGCGTGCGGACACTCAGTGGCGACAGCTACGACAACACGCGGCACCTCGACGGCATTCACTGGCGGCACGTGAAGTTCATCGAGCAGTTCAGCGCGGATCGTCGCGAGGGGCGCTGGCTCCTGATGAGCGACGTCTGCAAGCACTGCGTCCGGGCCGGCTGCCTGGAGGTGTGCCCGACGGGCGCCATCATCCGGACGGAGTTCGACACGGTGGTCATCCAGTCCGATGCGTGTAACGGCTGTCGTGATTGCATCGGGGCCTGCCCGTTCGGCGTCATCGGCATCAACCCCGCGTCGGGAACCGCGCAGAAGTGCACGCTGTGCTACGACCGGATGAAGGTCGGGCTCGAGCCGGCGTGCGCCAAGGCGTGCCCGACCGAGTCGATCAACTTCGGCACGATCGCGAATCTGAAGAAGATGGCCCAGGCGCGAGTCGGTCGCCTGAAGGACGCCGGGGAGCGCCGCGCCTATCTGTACGGCACCGACGAAGCGATGCTCGGCGGCCTCAACTCGTTTTACCTGCTCGTGGACCGGCCGGAGGTCTACGGGCTGCCGCCCGATCCGAAGATTCCGTCGCGAAATCTGAAAGTCTCCGCGGTCTGGTCGGTGCTCGGAGCGTTCGCCATCGCCCTCACGGGCCTCGTCAACTTCCGGAACCGTGGAGGCCGCGATGCCTAGCACCTTCTTCACCGCGTCTCCTCAGTGGCGCTGGTTCATCGTCGCCTACTTTTTCTTCGGCGGGCTCGCGGGAGGCAGCTACTTCCTCGCGACGCTGATGGATCTCTTCGGCAAGGGGCGCGACCGACGCCTGACCCAGCTCGGCTACCTCATCGCGTTTCCCCTCGTGGGCCTCTGTGGGCTCGTGCTGACCGTCGACCTCGGGCGGCC
>QHSB01000500.1 GCA_003220335.1 Candidatus Rokuibacteriota bacterium | reverse complement strand
TGACGCTCAGCACGACGTTCGACCTGACCGACTGGTATACCGGGCTCACCGTCGGCCGTCACTCGCTCGTGCTCAATTACGTGCAGTTGGCCAAGGACCCCGCCGTCTCACCCACCGGGGTCTGCACAACGCCCGGTGAATGTGTCCAGCCGCTGTGGATGGGCACGGTCCCCGCGGGCTCACGGGAGATCGTCATTCGCGACGTCGGCGGCGCGCAGGGCGACCTCGAGCCGCTCGTGAACCTCATCCAGGGCATGAACATCAAGAGGGGTCTCGCCAACAGCCTCATCGCCAAGGTGCGCGCGGGGCGCGCGGCGGCCCAGCGCGGCAACATCAGTGCCGCCTGTGGCGAGATGGGCGCCTTCCTCGGCGAGGTCCAGGCGCAAACGGGCAAGGGGCTCACGCCGGACCAGGCGCAGCAATTGACGATGTCCGCAAACGAAATCCGGCGGCTGCTGGCGTGCCAGTGACACCCATGAGGACCAGAGTGATGAAGAGACAGACGCGGTTGGTGCAGGCGCTCGTCGCGCTGATCATCGTGGCCGGTGGCGGTCTCGCTGAAGCTGGCGTGATCTTTCCGGTCGATCAGACGACCGGCGTACCGATCCTCAACTCGACGGTGACGATCTCGCTGTTCGACGCCTCGGGCAACGACATCACTGACACATGGCTGCCGACATGGGAGCCCAATCGGATCTCGAGCGTGAACGTCGGCTTCAACGTCCAGGGCGCGCCGGTCATCACGGGCGCGACGGCCACCCTCAAGGGCGATGTCCTGCTTCCCGCGACGCTGAACGGGCTGACCAACCCGTTCGTGAAGGCCCCGGCGGTGAACAACGGTCAGCTCCTCCTCGCGACCTCACGGTACCCGGGCCGGTGCACGAACTACGGCGCCGTCGCGACGACCCCCGCCGCGGAACCCCTCGATTACGATCTCGCCGCCGCCCCCGCGTTGACGGTCAACGGCGTGCAGAGACAGGTCTTCCTTCTGACATCACAGGATTGCGGCGGTATCGCGGTGATGACTGGAACGGTCAACGGCCAGTCGTATCTGGCGACCATCCCCCAGGACAGCAACCTCAACGGCATTCCAGACATCTGGGAGCGCCAGTTCTGCCCGAACAACGCCTGCCCCGTCGGCAACGAGGACAACGACACGGGGCCCGTGGTCGGCACACCGACCGGTGACGGTATCGCCGCCTTCGACGAGTTCCGTGGCTTCATCGTCTCGAACGTCCATGTCTCGACCGATCCGAGGCAGCGCGACCTGTTCGTCCACCTCGTGAACGCGCAGTGCGGCGCGGCGGCCAATAGCCTCCTCGGCGGCGGCGCCACGACGTATCCGACCGACGGGTCGTCCGTGTTCGCGAACCTCGCGAGCCTCGTGCCTGGCTCGCAGGTTCACGTGCTCGGGTACCCACCGACACCAGCGAACCCGATGACCCCCGAGTGGGTGGACCGCTTCAGCAGCTTCTCGCAGCAGACCGGCTTCGTGTACAGCGACGGGACATCGACAGCGCCAGCCGACGATCGGCGCATCAACGCGAACGCGATCTTCCCACTCGGCGTCCCCAATCTGACCACGGGACCGATTCAGAAGGGCCTGCGAGTTACCGAGTGCCTCGACGTCTCTGCGCCGCAGCCGCTGGGCACCACCGGCATCGGCTCGACCAACGGGCCCGACAACTCGCTCGTGTACACGCAACGGATCGTGAGCTACATCAACGGAATGGTCACCGCGGGCGGAACGCGGCCGCTGAAGCTGTTCGTGTTCCAGAATGGCGCGTGGGCGGCCACCTTCACGGGAACGGGCGCGCCAACGGACGCGGACCGCAACGTCATCCTGTCGCAGGCGATGAAGTACTACGTCGCCCATGAGCTCGCGCACTCCACGCGACTCACGCCGACCGTGGAGGGCACGAGGCAAACCTCCTACGGGTATCACCACGCGCCGGGCACCGGCTCGGTGATGGATCAGACGATCACTCAGAAGATCGATAAGAGCACGTCGGGCTTCAATTCCTTCTACATTCCGTCCACCTACAACGGCAGTGACCAGAGCAACTACAAGATCCTCGACTAGCGGGATCAACGGGGAGGACCGATTGATGACTGTGCGAGTGATGATGATTGTGTTCACGATCGCAATGACGATTGCCTCGGTGGTTGTGCCCGCCTGGGCGGGCGGTCCCAACGACAATCCGACGTGTATCATCAGCAATCCCGGCGGCGGCACCGCGGTGCGTGGGACTATCGCTGCCCACGTTCAGAATGGCGCCACGGCCGGCAACACGGATGTCGATTTCACGCTGCGACTCGAGCGCGGAGGCGCGCTGGCGTTCTTCCGCGCGAGCGTGAACATGCAGGTCTTTGCGCGATCCAACGAGGGTATCCTCTGCGATCTCCTGAACACCAACAACACCCAGGCCGCCGTCGACCTGCGCGCGGCGATTCTGAGGACCTTCGGATTCTCCTCGACGGGCCTCTTCTGGCTCACCGACAAATCCATCAGCAACGCCGAGATCCAGGGCGTCTCCGGGCAGTGGTTCTGCAACAACTCCTACACGGACCCGACACTGCCGGCCGGGCCGTGCGGCGCCAGTCAGCGCGGCGGGTCGATGGCCGACGTCATCCTCTACGTCAAGTAAGCGCCGCCACGGATACGTGGGCCGCCCGCCCGGCCTCGGGATGGGCGGCCCGCATTGTGGAATTCACGTGCGTCTGCTGATCGACGTCACGCTCGCGGGTCTGAGCGGGCTGCTCCTCGTCGCGAGCTTTCCGACGTTCGACGTTCATTGGCTCGCCTGGATCGCGCTCGTCCCGTTGCTGCTCGCCATCGAGCGCGGCGGACCGGGCCGCGCGTTCCTGCTCGCGAACGTGACCGGCCTCGTGTTCTTCGTCGGTGTGTTCGAGTGGATCTGGCAGGTCTCCGCCTACAATGCGCTCGACGAGGCGGCGCTCGGCCTCTATCTGGCGCAGTATGTCAGCATCTGGGCACTCGGCCTTCGGTGGCTGCACGGCCGCAGCGGTGTGCCGGCGATGCTCCTTGGCCCGGCCCTCTGGGTCGGCCTCGAGTACGTGCGCTCGCACGCCGGCTTCCTGAGCCTGCCGTGGATGCTCGTCGGCCACTCGCAGTACCGGCAGCCCCTGCTGATCCAGCTGAGCTCCATCACGGGGGTGTACGGCCTCAGCTTCGTGATCGTGCTCGTCAATCTGGGGCTGGCCGACGCGCTCCGGCACCGCCCATGGAGCTGGCGCGCGATTCCCGGGCCGCTCTCGGTCGCGGTGGGGGCGGTGGCGATCGTCGTGGCCCACGGGTACGTCGTGCTCTCCGCGGAGCCCGCGACCGAGACCATGACGATCGCCGCCGTCCAGGGCAACGTGCCGCAGAACGTCAAGTGGGATGCCGCGCATCGCGAGACGACGCTGTCGCGTTACGCCGCGCTCACCCGCGAAGCCGCCCGGCAGCGCCCGGCGCTGATCGCCTGGCCCGAGACCGCCGTGCCCGGTGACGTCGAGCACGATCCGAGGCTCTTCAAGCCCGTGCGCGACCTGGCCATGGAGATCGGCATTCCGCTGCTCGTCGGCAGCGCCGAGCACGCCAAGTTCACGAAGCGCGAGTTCGGCAGCCGCACCTACAACAGCATGGTGCTGGTGACCCCTGATGGTCGAATCGCCGGCGTCTACCGCAAGATCAGGCTGGTGCCGTTCGGCGAGTACGTGCCGCTGAAGGGCATCATCACCTGGCCGGCCGCCATCGCCGCGTCGATGGGCGATTCGGTCGGGGGCGACACGCCGACCGTATTCCAGGTCGGCGACATCGGCGTCGGCAGCACCATCTGCTGGGAGAACATCTTCGCGGACCTGTTCCGGCGCTTCGTCGTGAAGGGAGCGCGCGTTGTGATCAACGCCACCAACGAGGCCTGGTTCCAGGACTCGAGCGCCCCGCGCCAGTTCCTCGCCATCAGCGTCTTTCGGGCCGCCGAGAACCGGGTTGCCGTGCTGCGCGTGGCCAACACCGGAATCTCGGCCGCCATCGATCCCTACGGCCGCATCGTCCGGCGCCTGCGAGGTCCCGAAGACCGCGACGTCTTCATCGCCGGCGTCCTGGTGGCGCCGATGCCGGTGTCGCGCGTGACCACGTTCTATACGGCGTTCGGCGACGTCTTCGCTATCACCCTCGTCGCCGGCTGCGGTCTGCTCGTCATTGGAGTGGCGATCCGAGCCATGGCTCGGTGGGCGCGGCGCGCGAGCCGCGCCCACGAACGGGCGATTCCGGCCGACAACCTTCCTGTAGCATAGCCGCGTGCTGCGCCAGATCCTTCGAACACCGTTTCGGGGAGCGCCGGGGATATCGGCGCGCGTACGCCGATCGGCCGTCGTGCCCATCTGGGACCTGTCCGCGCTGCCGTCCCCGCACGTGGCCGGTCGCCTCGTCCTCGCGGCGATCCTGACCAGCGTCGTGCTCATCAGCGCCATTGCCATCGTGCAGGCCCTGACCTGGGTGAATCAGCCGTTCGCCGGCTTCCTCGTGAACGAGCGTCTCGTCCTGGGCAACATCGGGCAGTATCACTGGACGGGCAGCACGGCGGGTCTGCGGTGGCCGGACAAGATCGTGCGGGCCAACGGCCAGCCGATCGCGTCGATGCGGGACCTCCAGGCCGTCGCTCATCGCGTGCCCAGGGGCACGCCGATCGCCTACACCGTCGAGCGCGAAGCACAACGCCGCGACGTCATCGTCCCGACCATGCGGTTCGGGTGGAACGACTTCGTGATGACGTTCGGCGTGACGTACGTGGCGGGCCTGATCTACCTCGTGGTCGGCCTCGTGGTCTTCTTGCTCAAGCCCGACACGAAGGTGAGCTGGGCGTTCTTCGTGGCCTGCGTCTCGCTCAGCCTGTTCGCGATCACGTCGTTCGACATCCAGTCGACGCACGCCGGCTTCATCAGGATCTATCTGCTGGTGAACACGCTCTGGCCGGCCGCCTTCGTGCACCTCGCGCTCGTGTTCCCGGTGCGGCGCGAGTTCATCGAGCGCCGTCCCGTCCTCCAGGTGGCGCCGTACGTCGTCGCCATCGCCCTCACCGTGGGCCTGGAACTCCTGTATCCCGAGCCGCGCTTCCTCGCCATCTATCAGGTGGTGAGGCTCTACGGCCTCGTCAGCGCCCTCGTGGTCCTGGCGTCCACGCTCGAGGCCTACTTCCGCGGTGCCTCGGTCCTGGCCCGGCAACGCGCCAAGGTCGTGCTGTTCGGCGCCGCGCTGGCGTTCCCGCTGCCGGCGCTCGCCTCCTATCTGTCGCTGTTCGGGACCGACTGGCTCGGTCTCACCATCCAGAACAATTTCCTGGCCATTCCCATCACCGTCTTCCCCGCCTGCGTCGCCTACGCGATCGCGCGTCACAACCTCTTCGACGTCGACGTGTACATCAAACGCGCCGTCGGCTACGGCTTGATGACGGCTCTCGTCGCCGTCGCGTACTTCTCCACGCAGACGCTCATCGGGAACGTCTTCCTGCGCCCGCTCCTCGGTGAACGTGGCGAGGCGGCCTCGCCGCTGGTCTTCGCGGTGCTGGTGGTCTTCCTCTTCCACCCCGTGAGCCGACGGGTGCAGCAGGCGGTGGACACCGTCTTCTTCCGGAAAGGTTACGACTACAAGGGCACCATCAGCGCGGTCAGCAACGCGCTGACGTCGATGCTGAACCTGGACCAGATCATGACGAAGATCGTCGAGACGATCCGGCGCGAGATGTTCGTCGAGGCCGCCACCGTCGTCGTCCTCGACCGCGGCCGGCAGGCGTGCCAGGTCTTGCTCGTCGAGGACGGCGCCACGGCGGAGCGTCGCGACGTCCCGATCGGATACGACGATCCGCTGCTGGTGTGGATGGGGATACGCCCTCGCCTCCTGACCCGCTACGATCTCGACGAGGATCCGCACTACGCCGAGGTTCGAGGCGCCGTCTCCGAGACGTTCCGCCGGCTGTCGGCGACCCTGGTCATCCCCCTTCTTTATCATGGTGAGCTGTCGGGAGTGATCGCGCTCGGCAACAAGAAGTCCGGCCAGTTCTACGCCCGCGAGGACATCGACCTGTTGACGACGATGGCCGATCAGGCGGCGGTCGCGGTCGCCAACGCCATGACGCACGAGGAGGTCGTGCGGTACGCGGAAGAGCTCGCAACGAGCCTGCGACGGATCCAGATCCTCGAGAGTATCAAGTCCAACCTCTCCAAGTTCGTCCCCACCACCGTGCAGACGCTCATCGAACAGTCGCCGGAGGCGCCGTTGCTCGAAAAGAGAGAGGCCGACGTGTCGGTGCTCTTCGCCGACATCACCGGGTACACGCGGCTGTCGGCGGAGATGGAGCTGCAGGAGGTCAACAGGCTCGTGGAGCGATACTTCGGAGCATTTCTCGACGAGATCATTCGCTGCGGCGGCGACGTCAACGAGACCGTCGGCGACGGCCTGATGGTCATCTTCCAGGACCGGGATCCGCGCCACCACGCCGCGGCCGCCATCCGCGCCGCGGTGGCCATCCAGCGACGGTGCCGTGAGATCAACGAAGAGCTGCGCGGGCAATCGGAGCCGATCGTCATGCACGTCGGCGTCAATTCGGGCGTGGCATCGGTCGGGGCAACGAAGATCGAGGGGCTCGCGGGCGCCCGTTGGACGTATACGGCCTCGGGCTCGACGACGAACATCGCGGCCCGGCTGGCGGCGCTGTCGGAGGGAGGCGACGTGATCCTGACCGAGGAGACGCGCCGTCGGATCGGCGACGACTTCAGCCCGGAAGACCTCGGCTCTCGGACGCTCAAGAACGTCCCGCAGGCGATGCGCATCTATCGTCTCGATGCGGCGGTGCACGAAGCGGATCTGGCGCACCCGGGCGCCTAGGCAGAGGAGCCGATGAGCGGGATGCGCCTCGCGGTCATCGCACTGGTGGGCTGTCTCTGCGGTCCCGCCGTCGCACGCGCCGACGATGCGCTCGTGCTCCCGAAGGGACGGTCGGCCGTGTCCGCCGAGAACCTCTTCTACGTCCCGACCGGGGAGCGCTTCAACCCGCACGGCAACCCCGAGGACATCGCCGCCGGCTTCAACGACCGTCGGCTCGACAGCAGCGTCTTTCCGCTGCTGCAGCCGCTCGACCCCTTCGTGGGCGGTCGCGCGAGCATCGGCGACAGCCATCTGCGGTTCAAGTACGAGTTCGACATCCTGAACTTCGGCTTCGCGTACGGTGTCACGGATCGCCTGACCGTCGGCGTCGAGATTCCCTATTACTGGGTCCACAACAGCGTCAAGGCGTCGGTGAACTCGGATCCCGGCTCGAGCGCGAACGTCGGGTTACGCACCGGCCCCGGGCCGGGGCCACTGTGCGGCTCAGGTTCTGCGGTCCTGCCGCTCGCCTGCCCGAATACCCGCCGCTTCACGACCGAGGACGTACAGCGCATCCTGGGGCCGGGGCTTCCAGGCATCCCGGGGTTCGGCTTCAAGCGGATCCGGGACTTCTCTGACGACGGTCTCGGCGACATCCAGCTCGGGGCCAAGTACCAGTACT
>QHSB01000499.1 GCA_003220335.1 Candidatus Rokuibacteriota bacterium | reverse complement strand
AGCTGGACCGCGACCTCGGCGACCGCTTCGAGTTCGAGTTCTCCACGCAGTACCAGCTGACGGACGGCTTCTCGGCCTCGGCCCTCTATCGCTACGGCTTCAAGCTCGAGGACCGGTTCACGAGCCACCGCGGCCTGCCGGTGCAGCTGCTCGAGAAGGACACGGATTCGACGGAGCAGGTCTACGTCATACGCCTGAGCTATTC
>QHSB01000086.1 GCA_003220335.1 Candidatus Rokuibacteriota bacterium | reverse complement strand
GCCGACGCCATGTTGGTGACGCCGATCGTCTTGCCCTTGAGGTCGCTGAGCTTCTGGATCGGGCTGTCGGCCGGGACGGCGATCGCGTAGCCCGGCGTCTGGTAGGCCGTGTAGAAATTCTTGATCTTCACGCCCTGGAGCCGGCCGATGGCCAGCGGCTCCATGCTCGGCAGCGTCATCAGGAATTCGCGCGTGGCCACGAATTTGACGCAGTCGGTCGACCCGGTGAGCGGGACCACCTCGACGTCCAGCCCTTCCTGGGCGAACCAACCCATCTTGGAGGCCACCGCGAATTGCGAGCCGACGCCGGCGGTGAGCGTGCGCGCGCAGGTGCCGACCCGGACGCGCGTCTGGGCCTCGGAGGCCGGGGCGGCGACGAGGAGAATGAGGGTGACGAGCGTGGCGCGGGCGACGCGACCGGTGAATGGGTTCATGGCTCGTCACTCTACGGTCGTTGGCCAGAGCGTTGCAACAAGCCGGAGCCATGTCCGGAGTGTGGGCTCGCATCGCCTCCCTCGCGCTCGCCGCGCTGCTGGCGCTCGCGATCGGCGGCGTGGTCTCGGCCCACGCGCGCACGGTGGGCGAGTTCATCGACGACACGCGGATCTCCGCCGAGGTCACGACCAGGCTGGCCGCGGAGTCGCCCTCGAACTTCCTCAAGATCGACGTGAGGACCGAGACCGGCATCGTGACGCTGAGCGGGACGGTCGACTCCAGCGAGAAGCGCGCGCGCGCCGCCCAGATCGCCGGCGCCGTCAACGGCGTCAAGGGACTCGTGAACAACATCCAGGTGGCGGGCGCGGCCACGCCGCCATCGTCGTCGGGTTCCGCTACGAGCAGCACGTCGCCGGCCACGCCGTCCATCGACGCGACCGGCACCGTCGCGTCCGTCGATCCGTCCTCCGGCACGATCACACTGAGCGACGGCCGCGTGCTGCGTGCCACCGATCGCACGGCCGTCTATCAGCCGACGACGGTGCAGGCGCTGAAGCCCGGCGACCACGTGCTCGTGCGCGGCGCGACACCGGCCACCGTGCGGGCTCCCGAGTCGCGCATGGGGACCGTCAGCCGCGTGGACACGACCCGCCGTCAGCTCGTGCTGACCGACGGCTCCGTCGTGCGCGTCGCGTCCTCGGCCAGCGTTCATCGCGGCACGGAGCGGCTGACGCTCGGGCAGGTCGAGCCGGGGGCCGAGGTCGTGATCCAGCTGGCGCCCGTGCCCTCGGCGTCGCCCGGCACCACGGCGACGCGGCCCGCGCCCGAGACGGCTGCGGCCCTCGACGCCACCGACGTCAGCGTCGTCTGGACGCCGTCGACTCCCGCTCGCTGACCCGCGGTCGGGAACGCCGGTACCACCCGATAACGCAGTTCGCCGACCCGCCCTGGCTGGAGTACGATACGGTCACCACACCAGGGAGGACGACCCCATGCCGTACGACCTCGTGATCAAGAACGGAACGGTGATCGATGGCTCCGGTCTGCCCGGGTTCCGGGCGGACGTGGGGGTGCGGCACGGACGCATCGTCTCGATCGGCCGCATCCGCGAGCGCGGCCGCGAGACCCTCGACGCCGAAGGCCACGTGGTCGCTCCCGGATTCGTGGACGGTCACACCCACATGGACGCCCAGATCTTCTGGGATCCGCTGGGGACGTCGTCCTGCTACCACGGCATCACGACGGTCGTGATGGGCAACTGCGGCTTCACGCTGGCGCCGTGCGCGGCGAAGGACAAGCACTTCGTCGTGCGAAATCTCCAGAGAGCCGAGGACATTCCGCCGGAGGCGATGGAGGCGGGCATCGACTGGCGCTGGACGACCTTCCCCGAATTCCTCGACACGCTCGAGAGCCTGCCGAAGGGTATCAACTACGCCGGCTACATCGGCCATTCGGCGCTGCGCACCTATGCGATGGGCGAGCGCGCCTTCGAGAGGCCCGCGACCGAGGACGACCTGCGCGCCATGGAGCGCGAGCTGCGCGACGCGCTGCGCGCCGGCGCCATGGGCTTCACCACCTCGCGCTCGCCGAGCCACGAGACGCCCGACCACCGCCCGGTGGCCAGCCGCGTCGCGGACTGGGCGGAAGTGCGGCGGCTCGTGAACACGATGGGGGAGCTCAACGCGGGCATCTTCGAGATTGCGGGCGAGAACGTGGATCGCGAGGCCGACCACCCGGGCCTGCCCGACTATCACCGCCGGCTCAAGGCGCTGGCCGTCGAGAGCGGCCGCCCGATCACGTTCGGCGTCTTCGGGCGCCGCGCCGTCCCGAACGTCTGGCGCAAGTACATGGCGCTGCTCGACGAGACGGCGGCCGAGGGCGGACGCATGTTCGCGCAGGCGCACAGCCGCTCGCTCTCCGCGCTGCTGTCGTTCAAGACCCAGATGCCGTTCGACCGCCTGCCGTTGTGGAAGGAACTGCGCAAGCTGCCGCTGGCCGAGAAGATCGCCAAGATGCGCGACCCCGAGTTCAAGAAGAAGCTCGTCGAGGCCACCAACGAGAAGCCGGAGCAGAAGGCGCTCGGTACCGAGGCGCGGCCGCAGCCGTACGAGTGGCTCTTCGTGTTCGACAGCGTCGAGGGACCGCACCGATCGGTGGCCGAGGTCGCGGCCGAGCGCGGCGTGCACCCGGCGCAGGCGATGATCGACCTGGCGCTGGAGAAGGACCTCGACCTCTTCTTCCTGATGCCGGTCGCCAACGAGGACCAGGACAACGCGCTCGAGATCATGAAACACCCGCGCGCGTGCGTCACGTTCTCGGACTCCGGCGCCCACGTCACCCAGCTCATGGACTCCTCGCTCCAGACGCACCTGCTCGCCCACTGGGTGCGCAAGAAGCACGCGTTCACGCTCCCGGAGGCGGTGCGTATGCTCACGCTCGTGCCCGCCACCCTGTGGGGTTTCGCCGACCGCGGCCTCGTCCGCGAGGGCATGGCCGCCGACTTCGTGGTCTTCGATCCCGAGACCATCGGGGCGGAGATGCCGGAGCTGGTGGCGGACCTCCCGGCCGGCGCCAAGCGGCTGGTCCAGCGCTGCCGCGGCATCGCGGCCACGGTGGTCAACGGCGAGACGATCCTGCGCGACGGCAAACCGACCGGCGCGCATCCCGGCCAGCTTCTCCGCGGTCCCCTCGCGCGCCGGGGCTGAGCCGTGCTCGCGATCTGGGTGAAGGTCCGCATCAAGCCGGCGGAGCGCGGACGGTTCCTGGCCGCCATCGAGCAGGACGCGCTCGGCTCCGAGCGCGACGAGGCCGGCTGCTGCCGCTTCAACGTGCTCCAGGACGACGCCGACCCCAACACGTACTACTTCTACGAGGTCTACAAGGACGAGGCGGCGCTGGAGGCGCACCGGGCCGCGCCGCACTACGCGAAGTGGCGTGCGGCGGCCGACACGCTGGACGGGCCGTCACAGCCGACGCGCTGCAAGACCGTGTTCCCGAGCGATCCGAAATACTGGCTGGGAGCCAAGAAGTAGCTCCGTGACGTGGCTGTCGCCCGTCGCGCTGCTGGTCCTCCTCGCGGCCGCCACGGGGGGCGGTCAGCCGGCGCGGCCGGCGGAGCCGGGGCCCGGGCGCAGCACGACCGGCCAGCTCCTGGTCGCCACCGACGATCTCCGCGACCCGCGCTTCGCGCGCACGATCGTCTACATGCTCCGCCACGACGCCACCGGCGCGCTGGGCCTCGTCGTGAATCGCCCGGTCGGCACGCTGCCGCTGGCCCGCGTGCTCGAATCGCTCGGGCGTGACCCCGAGGGCGCCGGCGGCGAGATCCGCGTCTACTATGGCGGGCCCGTGGAGCCCGAGCGCGGCGTCGTGCTGCACACGCCCGCGTGGGAGGGCGGCGACAGCCGCGTCGTGCACGACGGCGTGGCCGTCACCAGTGATCCGGCGATCTTCGACGCCATCGCCCGCGGCACCGGGCCGCGCCGCGCGATGTTCGCGGCCGGCTATGCGGGCTGGGCGGCCGGCCAGCTCGAGGCCGAGCTCCAGGGCGGCTTCTGGTTCGTGGTCCCCGCCGACGAGGCGCTCATCTTCGACGACGACGCCGCGAGCAAGTGGGAGCGCGCGACGGAGCGCCGCAAGGTCGTGCTCTGAGCGCTATCATGTCCCGGTCGCGCCACGAACCCTGAGCTCGGAGGCCAGAGATGCTGCGTCGTGTCCTGATCGCCTCGGTCGTGCTGGGCGCCGCTGCCGCGTCGGCGACCTCGTTCGCCGGCGCCCCCCTCGTCGTCAGCGTGTGGGGCGGCAACTGGAAGGACACCATCGAGCGCGTGGTGGCCAAGCCGTACACCGCGCAGACCGGCATCCCCGTGGAATTCGAGGTCGGCGGCACGCTCGATCGGCTCGCCAAGGCGCGCGTGGCCAAGGGCGCGCCGCTGGTCGACGTCACGTTCACGACCTCGCACGTCGCGCGGCTGTACGCCTCCGACGGCCTCCTCGAGAAGCTCGATCTCGCGAAGCTGCCGGCGTCGAAGGACCTCGCGAAGGAGGCCTTCCGCAGCGAGCACGCCATCGGCGGCTGGGCGTACGTCTATACGATCGCGTACCGGGCCGACCAGGTGAAGACACCGATCACGAAGTGGGCGGATCTCTGGCGCCCCGACCTCAAGGGCAAGATCGCGATGCCCGACTTCGATCCCTCGCACATCATCACGATCAGCGCGCTGCTCGAAGGCGGCAACGAGAAGACGTGGGAGAAAGGCCAGGAGCGACTCCGGCAGCTCAAGCCCAGCATCGCGGCGTTCTTCTCGACCGACGCGCGCAGCCAGGACCTCATGAAGACGGGCGAGGCGCCGGTGGAGGTGATGCTCTCGATCAACGCCTTTCACCTGCGCGAGCAGGGGGTGCCGATCACGATCGTGGAGCCGACGGACAAGCCCGGCATCCTCGGCATCGACGTGGCGACGGTCATGGCCGGCAGCCAGAAGACGAGGAACGCCTACGAGTTCGTCAACCTGCTGCTGTCGAAGGACGTCCAGGAGCAGCTCGCGGCCGGCTTCAAGGCCGGCCCCACGAACACGAAGGCCGGCGTGCCCGCCTCGCTCAAGGGCCAGCCCGGCGTCTTCGCCACGCCCGCGGAGTGGAAGGAGCGCGGCTACATCATCGACGACGAGACGCGCGCGATGCTGCTGCCGAAGTGGAAGGAGTGGTTCAACGCCAACATCGTTGCGCGCTAGGCTCGCCGGCTATCTGCTGCTGGCGCCCGGCCTCGTCGCGATCGTGTTCTTCGCGACGGCCCTCGGCGCCCTGTTTCGACTGAGCGTCCTCGAGTTCGTCCCCGGCTCGCTCCGCACCGGCGGCGTCACCGCCGCCAACTTCCGCGCCGTGCTCTCTGCTCCGTACCTGCGCGCCATCGGCGACACCGCACTGCTCAGCGCGGCCACCACCATCCTCACCCTGCTGGCGTCCTATCCCGTCGCCTACGCGCTGGCGCGGGCGCGCTCGGGGCGCGTGCGCTCGCTATTGCTCGGACTCACGCTGGCGCCGTTCTTCACGGGCGCCATCGTGCGCACGTACGCCTGGATGCTCGTGCTCGGCAGCTCGCTGGTGACCTGGCCCGTGCGGCTGCTCTTCGAGCCCTCGGGCGTGCTCGTCGGGCTGGTGCACTTCTCGATGCCGACGATGATCCTGATCCTCGCCGCCGCGCTGGCTCACGTCGATCCCGCCCTCGAGCGCGCGGCGGCCAGCCTCGGCGCGCGGCCCGCGCGCGTCTTCGCGCGCGTCACCCTGCCGCTCTCCATGCCGGGCGTCGTCTCCGGTAGCCTCATCGTCTTCGCCTGGACGTTCAGCGCCTTTGCCACACCCGAGCTGCTCGGCGGCGGGCGCGTGAAGATGATCGCGAACGTGGTGAAGGATCTGGCGCTCGACTCGTTCAACTGGCCCGGCAGCGCCGCCTTCGCCATCGTCGCGCTGGCGGTGACGCTGGCACTGGTGGCCGCCCTCGGGCGCCTGCTGACTCCCCGCGCGAGCTGAATGGCGGCGGCGCGCGCGACCGGCGTCGCCGTCGTCGTGCTCCTGCTGGCGTTTCTCACGCTGCCGAGCCTCGTCGTGATCGTCGTCTCCTTCAACCCCACCGCGATCATGGCCTTCCCCCCGCACGGGCTGTCACTGCGCTGGTACGAGAACGCGCTGACGTACCCGCAGTTCCAGCGCGCGGCCGTGAACAGCCTGATCGTGACGGCGGCGGCGACGCTGCTCGCGCTGCCGATCGGCACCGCCGCCGCGCTGGCGCTGGTCCGGCACCGCGTGGCGGCCCGCGCCGTCTGGGCGGCGGCGCTCCTGTCGCCCCTGGTCGTGCCGGGTGTGGCCGCGGGCCTCGGTTTCCTGATCCTCGCCGCCGGGCTCGGCCTGCTCGCCAGCCGCTGGGTGCTGATCGCCGTCCACGCGATCCTCGTGCTGCCATTCGTCATCCGCTCGGTGAGCGTCTCCGTGGCCAACCTCGATCCCGCGCTCGAGCGCGCGGCGGCCAGCCTCGGCGCGCGCCCATCGCGCGTCTTCCGGCGCGTCACGCTGCCGCTGCTGCGCCCGGGACTCGCGGCGGCGGCGCTGTTCGCGGTCATCGTGTCGGTCAACGAGTTCGTGGTCTCGCTCTTCGTCTCCACTCGCGTGACCGAGATCCTGCCGGTGGCGATGTTCACGTACGTCGTGAATTACACCGACCCGACGATGGCGGCGCTCTCCACGCTCTTCATCGCGGCGACATTCGTCGCGGTCTTCGCCGCCGAGCGCTGGCTCGGGCTCTCTCGGGTGTTCGGCCTGGAGGGCCACGCCCGGGGAGGGCCGAGCCGGTGAGCGCCGGCAAGCCGGTCGTGGCGCTGGAGGGCGTCCGCAAGGCCTACGGCGCGACGGTGGCCATGGACGGCGTCGACCTCGCGATCGACGAGGGCGAGCTGCTGACGCTGCTCGGGCCCTCGGGCTGCGGCAAGACGACCACGCTCAACGCCATCGCCGGCTTCGTCGTGCCCGACACCGGGCGCGTGCGCATCGACGGTGCGGAGGTGACCGACAGGCCCGCCTGGCAGCGTGGGCTCGGCATCGTCTTCCAGTCCTACGCGCTGTTTCCGCACATGAGCGTTGCCGACAACGTCGCCTTCGGTCTGCGCGAGCGCGGGGTCGGCCGGGCGGAGGCCGGGGATCGCGTGCGCGAGGCCCTCGCGCTCGTTCGGCTGCAGGGCGTCGCCGACCGGCGCCCCGCGCAGCTCTCCGGCGGCCAGCAGCAGCGCGTGGCCCTGGCGCGCGCGCTCGTGATCCGCCCGCGCGTGCTGCTGCTCGACGAGCCGCTGGCCGCGCTGGACCGCAAGCTGCGCGAGGAGATGCGCGCCGAGCTGAAGGAGATCCAGCGCGCGGTGGGGACGACGACGGTGTTCGTCACCCACGACCAGCATGAGGCGCTCGGCCTCTCCGACCGCGTGGCCGTCATGCGCCACGGGCGCATCGAGCAGCTCGGCACGCCCGAGGACGTCTACGAGCGTCCGGCCACGGCCTTCGTCGCCGACTTCGTCGGCGCCTCGAGCGCACTCACGGCCCGCGCGACGTCCGGCGATCTCGTCGAGATCTGCGGCGCGCGGATCGCCGTGCGGCTGGACCGGACGCTGCACCCAGGGGAGACCGTGCGCCTGCGGATCCGCCCCGAGCGCGTCGCCCTCGGCTCCGCCGGCGCGAACACGATACCGGCGCGCGTCAGCGGTGTCATGTACCTCGGCGACCACTCGGAGGTCCGGCTCGAGCTGGTGGACGGCACGCGGCTCGTCGCCAGCGTGCGCGGCCGCGCCGCGGTGTCGGCGGGCGAGCGGGTGTTCGCCCACCTGCCGGAAGGCGCCTTTCTGGAGACGCGCTGAGGTGTAGAATCCGAGCACGCTAACCAGTCCCGTGAGCCCCAACGCCTGGAGGTCGTCATGGCCCTCAACGGTCAGACCGAGGCCCGCAAGCTCCGCTCCCGCCTGAGCCACCCCGTGGTCGACGCCGACGGTCACTGGCTGGAGTACCTGCCGGTGATGCGCGAGCAGTTCCGCAAGATCGCCGGCGAGGCGGCGGTCGAGGGGCTGGCGCTGGCCAGCTCGCGCATCCCGAACGCGCTCAAGATGTCGCTAGGCGACCGGCGGCGGAAGCGCGTGGGCATGGAGGGGTTCTGGTCTTCGCCGAGCGAGAACGTGCTGGACCGGGCGACCGCGATGTTCCCCCGCCTCTTCTACGAGCGCCTGGATGACCTGGGCATCGACTTCTCGGTCGTCTACCCCACGGCCGGACTTTCGTTCCATCGCCTTGCCGATACGAAGATGCGCCGCGCGATCTGCCGCGCGTACAACGTGTTCACGGCCGAGCAATTCAAGCCGTACGCCGACCGCATCATCCCGGCCGCCATCATCCCGATGTACACGCCGGAGGAGGCGATCGAGGAGCTGGAGTTCGCGTCCAAGCAGCTCGGCCTCAAGGTCATCATGGTGGGCGGGCTGATGCGCCGGCCGGTGGCCGCGGTGGCCGAGGCGCAGCCCGACGCCGCGAAGTACGCCGAGTGGTTCGACGTCATCGGCATCGACAGCGACCACGACTACGATCCCGTGTGGCAGAAGTGCCGCGAGCTGAAGCTCGCGCCGTCCTTCCACAACGGCGCACGCTCGATATTATTGAGGAACTCGCCGTCGAATTTCTGCTTCAACCACATCGGCCACTTCGCCTCCGCCGGCCACGCCGTCTGCAAGGGCCTGTTCTTCGGCGGCGTCACGCGGCGCTTCCCCGACCTGAACTTCGCGTTCCTCGAGGGCGGGGTGGGCTGGGCGTGCATGCTCTACGCGGATCTCGTCGGCCACTGGGAAAAGCGCAACGGCGAGGCGATCAAGTCCACGCATCCCTCCCGCCTCGACCGCGCGCGGCTGCTCGAGTTCGCGCGCAAGTACGGACGCGAGGAGGTGGCGGAGGCGGTCGGCCGCGGCGAGGGTCTGGACGAGACGCAGGCCATGACCGGCGGCGTCGAGGACGTGGACGACTACTTTCGCTGCAAGGTCGAGAAGAAGCAGGATCTGAAGGAGCTGTTCGTGCCGCGCTTCTACTTCGGCTGCGAGGCCGACGACCCGGTCAACGCCTGGGCGTTCAACAAGAAGGCCAACCCGATGGGCGCGCGGCTCAACGCGATCTTCTCCTCGGACATCGGCCACTTCGACGTGCCCGACATGGCCGATGTGGTGCCGGAGGCGTACGAGCTGGTCGAGCACGGACTCATCGACAACAACGACTTCAAGGACTTCATGTTCACGAACGCCGTGCGCTTCTGGGGCGAGGTCAACCCCGAGTTCTTCCGCGGCACGGTGGTCGAGAAGCAGGCCAGCGAGGTGCTGCGCCATGGCGCTTGACCCCCAGGCCGCGAACGTCATCGACCTCGTCGTCAAGTCGGGGCGCCCCCCGTATCACCTGCTGTCGCCCAAGGAGGCGCGTCGGATGTTTCTCGAGACGCGACCGGCCTCGACGCCGCCCGCGCCGCAGATCGGCGCCGTGCGCGACGTCGAGGCGGAGGGCCCGCTCGGCGCCATTCCGCTGCGCGTCTATCGCCCCGCCGGTGTCCCCGACGCCAGGCGGCTGCCCGCGCACGTCTACTTCCACGGCGGGGGCTGGGTCATCGGAGACATCGAGACCCACGACGTGCTCTGCCGCCAGCTGACGGCGGAGGCGGGCGTCGCCGTCGTCTCCGTCGACTACCGCCTGGCGCCGGAGCACAAGTTCCCGGCGTCGGTCGACGACGCGTGGGCGGCGACGCGCTGGGTCGCCGGCCACGCCGATGCGCTGGGCGTGGACGCCCGGCGTCTCTCGGTCGGCGGCGACAGCGCCGGCGGCAATCTCGCCGCGGTGGTGGCGCTGCTGGCGCGGGACGCGGGCGCGCCGGCCATCGCGCTGCAGGTGCTCGTCTATCCGGTCACGGACCTCGGCGCGGAGACGAAGTCGTACGCCGATCTCGCCGACGGCTACATGCTGACGCGCGACAGCATGCGCTGGTTCCGCGCGCAGTACCTCACCAAGGAGGAGGACGCGCTCGACTGGCGCGTCTCGCCGATCCGCGCCACGTCGCTGGCCGGCCTGCCGCCGGCCCTGGTCATCACCGCCGGATTCGATCCGCTGCGCGACGAGGGCGAGGCCTACGCGCGCAGGCTGCGCGAGGCCGGCGTCAGCGTGGATGCCGTCTGCTTCGGCGGGATGATCCACGGCTTCGTGCCGATGGGCCGGCTCATCGACACCGCCTTCCGCGGCGTCACCTTGATCGCGGGGTCGCTGCGCCAGGCGCTGCGCTAGCCGCTCGGTGCGGCGCCGACCATGCCACGCCCAAGGGTCGGCGTGAGAACTGAAGGACGAGCTTGGTGCGGACTCCGAGCTTGGCCAGCATATCGATCAGAGTCTCGCTGTTGAAGAGGTCGATCCGGCCACGCACCAGATCGCTGACTCGCGGCGGACTGACACCCAAGAGTTCGGCGGCCTCGCCTTGCTTGAGCTTGCGCGCCGCCATTGCTTTCTGGAGATTCAGCAGCAGGTCGGCACGAACCCTGAGAGACTCGGCCTCCTCGGCCGCCTTGACCTTTGCCACGGGCACCTATCCCTTCCGCCCCGCCCGCTGGCGCGGGCAAGGCGCGACTACTCGTAGTACGCGGGCGCGTAGCGCAGGCCGTCGCTCTGCGCCTTGTCGTGGTTGATCCACAGCTGCGCGCGGCGCTCGTCCAGCACGCCCTGGATCCGCTGTAGCGAGGCCAGCGTCTGCTCACGACTGACGTTCATCGAGGGCACCCGCTTGTTGTCCCAGTTGTCGCGGAAGTGCACGGCGTCGCCCGACAGCACGACGTAGCCGGTCTTCGGCAGGCGGACGAGCAGCGACTGGTGCCCCGGCGTGTGGCCGGGCGTCGACAGGATCGTCACGCTGCCGTCGCCGAAGACGTCGCGGTCGCCCGTGAGCTTCTCGAGCTTCTGCGTCGGCGTGAACGCCGGCTTGTTGGGCCCCGCCATCGCCCAGTCGTACTCTGCGCCCTGGATCAGGACGGTCGATGACGGAAACAGCGCGACGTTGCCGACGTGGTCGCCGTGCGTGTGTGACACGGCCAGGTAGGCGACGTCGGCCGGCTTGACGCCCAGCTCCGCCAGCTGCCCCGCCAGCGTCTTGGCGCGTCGATACGTGATCGCGCCGTTGGCCACCACCATCCCCTCCGGCATCGCGGCCACCGCGTCGGGCACGCCCGTGTCCCACAACACGAGTCCCTTGTCGTGGCGGATCAGATAGCAGTTGTCGGAGAACTCGATCGGCCTGCCCTCGTTGACGCCGGGCGACCAGCGCGCCTGGTCCTTTCCGATGTTGCGCCCGCAGTCGAGCACGTACAGACGCTGGACCTCGGCGCTCGCGACGCCGGCGAGCAGGCAGATCGAGGCGATCACCATCACCACGACGCGGCGACTCATGGAATCCTCCTCGGAGAGACGGCGCGGATCAGGGCTCGCGCCGCGCGTTGGCGCGATGCTCGGGCGGCACCTTCGACAGGCGATCGGTCCACGTGGTGACGCCGTTGGCGTCGGTCCACGCGTAGACCGTGCGCTCCCCGGCCATCGAGCTCGACGGCGCGCCGCCGGGCGGCGCCGTCGGCGGATTCGGGATCCACACCCACGTGTACGGCACGTTCACGCCGTCGCCGCGCAGCACGTAGCGCCCGGTGGGGAAGACGGCCTCGCGCTCGATCGGCTGGACGTCCTGCGAGAGCGGCGGCGCGTACGCCGGCGGCGGCGGAGCCGCGTACGCGGGCGGCGGGCCGTATGCGGACGAGGGGTCGTACGCGGGAGGCGGCGCGGCGTAGGCCACCGGCGGCGGCGCGTCATAGACCGCCGGCGAGGAGTACGCGAACGGCGACGTGGAGTAGAAGCCGAACGGGCTGAAGGGCGCGACGACGATCAGGCGCGGGCCGAACGGGCGATGCTGGAAGTGGCCAAAGCCGCGGCCGCCGCCATGAAAGCCGCGGCCGCCGCCGTGAAAACCGTGGCCGCTGGCGTGAAATCCGTGGCCGCTGGCGTGAAAGCCGCGGCCGCCGCCGTGAAAACTGTGGCCGCTGCCGTGAAAGCCGTGGCCGCCGCCGCGGTGCTGCGCCGCGGCCTGCGCCGGCAGACCGGTGAGGAGAATCAGGGTCGCACCGACCGCTACCGCACGGACCGCCGCCGTCATGCTGCCATCCTACTCCCATCCCCGGCGGCACGCGGCTTGCGTCTCAGTGCCAAGGCCTTATGCGCATGCGGACCCCGATGCTGCTGGCGGCCGTGCTCCTCGTCGGTGTCACCGTCGGCGTGGCCGCCGATCCCACTGCCAACGTGTCGTCGCCGCCCGCCCTGACGCCGGAGACCGCGCTGGCGTCGCTCAACGCGTCGATCGAGTGGTATCGCCAGGCGCGCGTGACGATGCGCGAGGTGAACCGCTCGGCGGGGGCGCTGTTCGCCCAAGAGGATCAGGAGACGGCGCGCCAGGCGCTGCAGCGCGCATTCGCCGTGGTGCGCGCCCGCGCCGCCCTGCTGAAGCAGGCGCCGGATCCGGCGACGAAGCCGCCGGCCCAGGAGCGGCTGGCTGCGGCTCGGGCGCAGCTCGAGGCCTCGATCAAGGCCGAGGAGCAGCGCGCGTCGCGTGGTCCAGCGCGCGAGCGCGCGGCCGCGCGCCGCCGGCTGGAGCTGGACCGCGCACGGCTTTCAGTCATGACGGAGCTGCAGAGCTTCAACAACTCGCTGGCGGGAAACGCGCAGGTGGATCTGTCCCAGCAGATCGACGCGCTCGAGCAGTCGGTGCCGGAGCTGCGCGGCTCGGCCGCCGCGGCCGAACCGACTGCGGCGGTCGTGCCGGCCGCCGGCGGGCCGGGAACCTGGGCGCTCGTGGACCGGCTCATCCGACTGCATCAGAGCCGCGGGAGCGTGGACGATCTACGGGCGGCCACGGCCTCGCTCTCGCGCTCGGTGGGCAACGAGCTGCGCGCGACCGCGGAGCAGCTGCGCCCGCTCGGCGCCCGGCTCTCGGCCCTGGCGGAGAGCCCCGACACGGCCGCGGCCGCGGACGCGGAGCGTGAGTTCCAGACGGGGCTGGCGCGCGCCAAAGCCCTGACGGCGATCCTGATCCCGCTGCGCGAGCAGGCCTCGCTCCTGCGCCGCTACAGCGACGATCTGCGCGGCTGGGCGCGGGCGGTGGACGCAGAGACGCGGGAGGTGCTCAAGAGCCTCGGCCTCGAGCTGCTGCGCCTGTCCGTCGTCATCGCCATCGTGCTCCTCGGGGCGGTGGTCTGGCGCTTTCTGGCGCTGCGCTACATCGCCGACGGGTATCGCCGGCGGCTGCTCATGACGGTGCGGACCTTCGTGGTCACGACCACCATCGCGCTCGTGATCGTCTTCCACTTCGCGAGCGAGCTCACGCCGCTGGTGACCGCGCTCGGCTTCGCGGCGGCGGGTATCGCCTTCGCCCTCCAGAATGTGATCCTGGCGCTGGTGGGTTACTTCGCGATGCTCTCGCCCAACGGCATTCGCGTCGGCGACCGGGTGAGCCTGCAGGGACCGTTCGCGTACGTGTACGGCGAGGTCATGGAGATCGGCTTCTTACGAATCCGGCTGCGCGAGCTGGCCGGCGAGCCTCCAACGCCCACCGGACGGATCGTCGTGTTTCCGAACTCCGTGGTCTTCACCGGGACCTTCTTCAAGCATCCCGACCGCGAAGAGGCGGAGCCGCTCAGACGCTCAGCATAGCCTTCGCGAGCAGCCGCGCGCCCTCGTAGCACTTGTCCGGCTGCTCGTAGGAAAAGGCCAGGCGGATGTAGTCCTCGCCGCCGCCGTTGGCGTAGAACACGGGCCCCGGCGTGTACTGGATACGCGCCTGGACGGCGCGCTCGGCCAGCCGCTCCTTGTCGGTGCCGCTCGGCAGGCGGATCCAGAGAAAGAAGCCGCCCGCCGGCCGGCTGATCGTCGCGTCGGTGCCCTTGAGCACCTCGTCGAGCCCCTTCAGCATCGCGTCGCGCTTGGCGCGGTAGACGCCGATCAGGCGCTGGACGTGGGCGGCCATGTTGTCCCGCATGAAATACGTGGCCACGCGCGACATGAAGGGATTGGTGCCGCCGCCGAACAAAAACGACTGCAGGGCCGGCACCATGTCTTTGGGCGCGCAGAGCCACCCCAGCCGCACACCCGCGCCCAGGATCTTGGAGAGCGTGCCGGCGCGGATCACGCGGCCGCCGCGATCGAGCGCGTAGAGCGGCGGCAGCGTCTCGCCCTCGAAGCGCAGCTCGCCGTAGGCGTCGTCTTCGAGGATCAGCGTGTCGAACTCGTGCGCGAGCGCGATCAGCTCCTGGCGGCGCCGCAGCGACTGGCTCGGGCCCGCCGGGTTGTGGAAGTTCACGATCGTGTAGATGAGCTTGCACCTGCGTCCCGCGCGCCGGAGGCCCTGGAGCCGTTCTCGTACGGCGTCGGTGTCGATGCCCTCGTCGTCCACCGGCACGTCCAGCACGTGAGGCCCGTGGCGCCGGATCGTATTCAGCGAGCCGGAGAACGTCGGCGCCTCCGCGATGATCGCGTCGCCGGGATCCACGAACGCGCTGAAGGCCAGCGAGAGAGCCTGGCCCGAGCCGTTGGCCACCACGATGTTCTCGGGCGTCGCCTTCATCATCTCGAACCGCTGGTACTTGTGGCAGATCAGCTCGCGCAGCCCGAGGTAGCCCTGCGGGTCGCCGTAGGTCATCGCCTGCGCGCCCTCGGCCGCCATCATCTTCGCCGTCGCCTCGATCATCCCCTCGTAAGGGAACGAGACCGGGTCGGGATAGCCCCCGCCGAACTCGAAGAGCGGGCTCATGGACTGGCGCGGCGTGGTGAGCGGCACGGCGTAGCGGGCGCGGGTCGAGAGGAGGCCGTCGAAGATTGGGGTCGTCATACGCGGTAGCATACCTCGCCGACGGCCCTGGCGACCTGCCCTGGGATCTGACGGCGCTTGCCATTCCGGCGCCCCTAAAGGGTCAGTCTGGGTCACAGCGACCGCCCGCTGCGCGGCGCCGCCGGGCCCCGGCCGACTCGCCCAGATCACGACAAGCGCCCGTGAAATCGGCTCGATAGCGGGCGCCCGGACGTCTCGCTCGTGCACGGCGCTCGTGGGGATCGAGCGGGGCGTAGCTCTTGCTTCAACACTCCCAGAAGACCTCTTCCGGCACGGGCAAACCAGATCGGGACGCAACGCCACGGGTCAACGAGGTAATCGCGCCGGCGCTGACACCGGGCTGCCGAAGAAGAGGAGGGGCTCTCCGCAGGAGGAGCGAATGCCCCGGCGTTCGTGCACATTCGTTGCGGCGTGCCTGCTCGCGGCCGCGCTCAGCGGCTGCACCGGCATCGGCTTCCATGATTCCGACACGCGCGCGAAGCTCGATTTCGGCGCGCCCGACAGCGTCGCGCTCTGCGTCTACATCGACAAGGGTATCAGCGAGCGAGAAGCGCGCGAGCTCATCGCCGACGCATGGAGCCAGGAAGGACGCCTGTACGGCCTGTCCATCGACGTCGTGAAGGTCGTCCCGTGGAAGCGCCGCGGATTCATGATGGACGGCATCATGGAGACGATCACGCGGCAGCCGCTCACGGCGCCGTGCGACCGCGTGATGGCGCTCGTGAACCGCCACCTCGGCGACATCGCATGGAACCTGCTGCAGCTGCCCGAGATTCTCGGCGCCGTCAACGACGACACGCTCACGCACGGCTACACGGTCGCGCGCCGCGCCAGCCTCAACCAGGTCTTCGAGTCACCCGCGGACGTCGCCCGGCACGAGATCTATCACATGCTCGGCTGCGACGAGCATTTCAACATCGGGCGCTGCTATGCGCAGATCGCCATGCTCAAGCGCTTCAAGCAGACACGGGGCGACACCTTCTTTCCTGCCTGGGATTCGATCAACAAACGCATCGTCGCCACGCGCGCAGAGGTGAACGCGCGGTTGTTCGGTGCCGACGCGCAGGCCCTGTCCGCACTGCCGCGGGAACACTGAGTCGCAGGTCGCACCGAGGATCGAGTCCCGGGACCCCCGCCCGGGCCCTCCTCGGCTTACCTCCGACAAACTTCACAGTGGGTCCCGAATAACCCACCGCCCGGACACCGTACTGCGGCGAAAATGGCCAATGTGCAATTTGCTCGTGGAGGAGATAGGAACAACTTCTTCATAGGGTGTACACACATGCGACCACGAGCCGCTCGCTGAACTGCCGTGTGGCACATCCTTTGCCGAGGGTTGTCCCCCCGGAGGGCATGTATGCGAGCCGGACGTGCGTTGGCACAGGCAGTTCTGGTTGTTGCCGTCAGTTGCTGTCTCGTGGTTCCCAGGCCGATCCTCGCCGCCTCGGCGACCCTTGGAACCGTGCGTGGACAGCAGACGGCCAAGCTGTCACTGGACGGGGGCAAGTCCTGGCTCGCCCTCGGCGGCCGGTCGCTGCCGGTGCTATCCGGTACGGAGATCCGGAGCGGGGCGGGTAATGCCCAGCTCGCCCTGAGCGACGGCAGCCGCATCAGCGTGATGCCCTTCAGTGCTCTTCGATTTGCCGAGACCCCGCGCGGCACCGAGATCTCGTTGGTGTACGGTCGCTTGGCGTTCAGCCTCCCGCAGCAGACGCATCTCGAGATCGTCACGCCGACCGCCCGGCTGGAGCCGGCGCCTGGTCGGACGAAAGAGGGTGAGCTCTTCGTCACCGGCGCTGGCCTGCTGGGCCTCAAGATGAGCGAGGGCACGCTGAACGTCCGGCCGCTGTCCAACCCGAATGACGTGATGGTGGCCAGCCTGGAGCCCGTGTTCCTGCCCAGGCGGCCGTCGATGCCCGGTACATACTTCGGCTCGGACACGGAGACGACGCCGCCCGCGCATGCGAAGGCCGTCTTCACACCCAACGGGCAGAGCATCGGCTACGTCGGACGCGCGGGATCGCTGGTCATCTATCCCGGTTACACGAACGACCTGACGCGGCCATTTTCTCCGAAGCTGGTCCGCCTGGCGATGAACACGATCCCGGGAAAAGACCGCACCGATGACGCGACGCCGCTGTTCGACGTCAATGGTGGTTACGTCGGCTATCTGGCGGGGCCGGTATTCTATGCCCAGGCCCCGAGTCAGCCCCCGACCCAGGCCACCCCGACCATGCCCGCGCAGGGCACCCAGGGCGCGACCACCGGCGAGGCTGCCGGTGGCAGGACAGGGCTGTCGACCGGCGCGATTGCCGCCATCGGCGCCGTCTCGGCGGTCGGTATCGGCGTGGGCGTCGTGGGCGCCGCCGGCGGATTCGGCGGGAGCAAGCAGAAGAAACATGAACCTGGGTGCCCGCCGCGAACCACGCCTCCACAGGCGTCGCCGCAAGGACCCCCGCCCGGTCGTCCGCCCGGGTGCGACTAGGGAATACCAACTCCGTCCTGGTCGGGCGGGCTAACCAAGAACTTCAAGGGTGAGACGTGCGCGCTACGCCGTGTTGTTCCATCGTCGTGATCGCCACGCTGGCGCTGACTGCGTGCGCCGGTGTGCAACACCAGCCGACACCGCTGACGGCGGCTGCACCGTCGTCCCCCGCGGCGATGTCGGCGGCAGCGCCGGCGGCCGTGTCACGGCCGGACGCCGACGGCAGCCGGACGCCGACGGACGCCGCCGATCTGACGCTCGGCGCCGGTGACCTCATCGAGGTCTCCGTGTTCGACGTCCCGGAGCTCTCGAATCTGAAGGCCCGCATCCCCTCGAGCGGCGCGATCACGCTGCCGCTCCTCGGCGCCGTGTCCGCCGCGGGCCTCACGGCCGGCGAGCTCCAGAGCGTGATCCGTCTGCGGCTGCAAGAGAAGTACATGCACGATCCTCAGGTCTCGATCTTCGTGACCGAGCACAAGAGCCAGCGGATCTTCGTGAGCGGGGCCGTCAAAAGCCCCGGCCCGCACGAGCTCGTCGGGCGTGTGCGACTCGCCGACGCCCTGGCCATGGCGGGTGGGCTGACCGACGAAGCCGGCCGTTCGGTGCAGGTCATCCGCAAACGGGCGGACGCCCCGACCGCGCCCGCCGTCGCGACGGTGATCGACCTCGACAAGCTCGCGACGGCGAAGGACGAGGTGAATCTCGAGCTTCAGGCGGGCGACATCGTCGAGGTGGCGCGCGCCGGCTCGTATTACGTCGGCGGTGAGGTCACCCGCGCGGGGTCCTTCTACCTCAAGGCGCGTACGACGGTCGCCCAGGCCACCGTCAACGCCGGCGGCGTCAAGGACGTCGCCGACTGGGACGATGTGCGTCTCTATCGCCGGCGGCCCGATGGCTCGACGGAGGTCCAGACGTTCAGCCTGAACGAGTTCGAAAACGGCAAGCCGTCGCCGGAGCTCCAGGCGGACGACGTCGTCGTCGTCGGTAAGTCGGCCGTGAAAACCTTCCTGTATAGCGTCCGCGACTTCTTCAAGTTCGGGGTGGGCGCGAGCATGTCGATCATATGAGCGCCCTATGGCGGCCCGAGCGAGAGACTCGCATGCTTCCGGCGGGCGACCCGGTTGAGATCACGCGCGCCGAGCACGTCGCCTACGGATACCCGGCCGAGGAGACGTCCCACTTCTGGGATTACTGGCGCGTCATTCGCCGGCGGCGCTGGACGATCATCACCTGTTTTCTGGTCACGGTCACCGCCGTCACCGTCTTGTCCTTCACCGCGCGGCCCGTCTATCGCGCGAGCGCGACGCTGCGGATCGAGAAGGACCAGCCGCGCATCGTGAAGTTCGAGGAGGTCGTCAAGGAGGACTCGCAGCAGGACTACTATCAGACGCAATACCGGATCCTCCAGAGCCGCTCGCTCGCCAATCGGGTCATCGGTCTGCCCCAGCTCGACCAGCATCCGGAATTCGCGGCGGCGCCCAAGAGCCTCAACGAGCGCACGGAGGACACGGTGCGCGAATGGCTGGTCCGCTGGATTCCGGTGCCGCCGCCGCCGGCGCCCGAGGCGGTGGAAGACCTCGTCGTCACCTCGCCGCTGACGAGCGCCTTCCTCGGCCGGTTGACCGTGGAGCCGATCCGCAGCTCACGTCTGGTGAAGGTCGCGTTCGACAGCGGCCATCCCGACCTGGCCGCGCGTGCTGCGAACACCGTCGCCGAGGCGTTCATGGCGCAGCAGCTCGACCAGAAGATCGAGGCCACACGCTACGCCACGCAGTTCCTGGCCAAGCAGCTCGAGGAAGCGCGGGGGAAGCTCGAGGAGTCCGAGGGCAAGCTCACGAAGTTCCTGAACGGTCACGACATCCTGTTCGTGACCGCGGATCGGGGCGGCCAGCAGCAGGACCTCATCAGCCAGCAGCTAGCCCTGCTCTCCGACGCGCTGCTCAAGGTCCGCGGCGAGCGCATCGCGAAGGAAAGTCTGATGACCCTCGCGAGCACGCGCGACGTCGACTCGCTGCCCGCCGTGCTGCAGAGCTCGATGATCGCCGGCCGGAAGCAGGAGCTGGCCGGCCTCGAGTCCGAGTACCGCAAGCTCGCCCAGACATTCAAGACCGACTATCCGCGCATGCAGCAGCTCGCGGAGAAGATCGCCGAGACGCGCCATCAGCTGCGCGTCGAGATCGATCGCGCGGTGGCCGCGCTCCAGGCCGACTACCAGGCGGCGGTGCGGACCGAGCGCGAAATCGAAGTCGCGCTCACCCAACAGCGCAAGCTCGCCCGTGGTCTCAGCGACAGCATGGCGGAGTACAGCCTGCTGCGCCGCGAGGTCGACACGAGCCGCGAGCTGTATGCCTCGCTACTGGGGCGCCTGCGCGAGACGCAGATCTCCGCCGCGCTCTTCACGTCGAACATCTCGGTCGTCGATCGCGCGGAGGTCCCGAGCACGCCCTACAAGCCCAACAAGGCGCAGAATCTCCTCTTGGCGTGCCTGGTGGGACTGGTGGGTGGGGTCGGGCTCGCCTTCCTCTTCGAGTACCTGGACACGAACATCAAGGACACGAAAGAGGTCGAATCCGTCCTGCGTGTGCCGGCCCTCGGCCTCGTGCCCTCGCGCCACCTGGGCCAGGGACGACGGGCGCGCCGGGCGCTGGCCGCCGGCGACAGCGCGCCATTCGCGCTCCTGGCGCACTCGCAGATGGGGTCGGTCTTCTCCGAGGCGTTCCGCAACCTCCGCACGAGCCTGCTCTACTCGACGCCCGATCATCCGCCGAAGACGATCCTCGTGACGTCGCCGCACCCCGAGGACGGCAAGACCTCGCTCGTGACGAATCTGGCCATCACCCTCGCCCAGCTGGGCTCCGGCGAGATCCTCGTGATCGACGCCGACATGCGCCGGCCGAATCTGCACGAGATCCTCGAGCTCCCGAAGGCGCCGGGCCTGTCGACGTATCTCACGGGACAGGCCGAACTGGCGGATGTCGTCGTCGCGAGCGCGATCCCGAATCTGTCGGTCATTCCCGCCGGCCTGGTGCCCCTGAACCCCTCCGAGCTGCTCGCCTCCGCCCGGTTCAAGCAGGCGCTCGACACGCTCGGTCAGCGGTTCGCCTACATCATCGTCGACACCGGACCGCTGTTCGGCGTGAGCGACGGCATGATCCTCGCGGGGCAGGTGGAAGGCGTGGTGCTCGTCCTCCGACAAGGGCGCGCCAGTCGTGATGCCGCCCAGCGCGCGATCAGGAGCCTGCTCGCGGTTCGCGCACGGCTGCTGGGCGTGATCCTCAACGACGTGGAGGTCGGCGGCACGCGGTACTACGGCTACTACGACTACTACGGCAACGGCGGCAGCAACGGCCACGCGGCCGGCGAGGGACACCGTAACGGGACCGCGCACGAGCCGGTCGCCGACGACAGCCGCCGCGCGAGTTGAACAACCAGGCCCTCCTCATCCGTCTCGAATCGCGACGGAGCCGGGCGCTCGTCGTCGCGCTCGCGCTCGTCGTCGCCGGCGCGCTGGCGTGCGTCATCGTGCGGCCCGTCGTGGCCCAGCGCCTCGCCATGAACGCCACCAGCACGGAGGACCTGACGCGCGCGGCGGCGTGGGACCCGAACGATCCGGCGGTGCACATCTGGCTCGGGCACGCCTACGAGCGACAAGGGGATCTCGATCGCGCGCGCGCCCGATTCGAGGAGGCGCGTCGCCTGCGTCCGAGCGAGGCCTACCCCGTGATGCAGCTCGGCCTCCTCGCCGAACGCCGACGCGATCCCCAGGCCGCGCGCGACGCCATCCGCACGGCCCTCGCCCTCGATCCTCACAACGTGGCGATCCGCTGGGACGCCGCGCTCCTGGCCCTCCGTCTCGACGATCGCGAGCAGGCGCTCGACCACCTCCGCTACGTCCTGGCCGTGGACCCGGCGCAGCGGGACGCCGCGTTCCAGCTCGGCCGGGCGTTGCTGCGTCCGGACGAGGATTCGCAGATCCTGCTCCCATCCGATCCCGACGGTCTGACGACGATTCTCACCGCCGCGCTGGAGCACGACGATCTCCCCCTCGCGAACGTCGCGTGGGCCCGGCGCGTGTCGCTGGGGCCGCCGTTCCCCGGCGACGCCGGGCGCCGCTATCTGCAGCGTCTGCTGGAGGACGGCGAGGGCCCGGCCGCCCGCGCCGTGTGGTCGAGGCTGATCCGCGGCCCGGCCACCGACGACAACGCCGTGTGGAACGGCGGCTTCGAGGCCGATCGGCTGCTCGGCTGGGGCTTCGACTGGCGCATCCAGCGCGTGTGGGGCGTCGACGTCGCGCTCGATTCGCTCGTCGCCGCGCGCGGCCGGCGCTCGCTGCGGCTGACCTTCAACAGTTTTCCGACGCTCGACTTCGCCGGCGTTTCGCAGCTGGTGGCCGTGGAACCGGGTCGGGAATATCAGCTCGAGGCGCAGGCCAGGGCGAGCGGTTTCGCGACCCGGTCCGGGGTGAAGCTCGAGGTCGTCCTGCCGGAGGACATGGTCACGCTGGCGGAAACCAGCGCGATCGCCGGGACGACGGAGTGGATTCCGCTCACGGCGAGTGTCCGCATCCCCGATGACACGAGCCTCGTCATGCTCCGGGTCCGGCGCGAGCGCAGCGCGGCGCCGGAAGGCAACCTGGGTGGCAAAGTGTGGATCGACGAGGTGTCCCTGCGATGAGCCTGACATGGTCAGAGCGCGTCATCGAGGCCGCCGCGCTCTTCCTGCTCGTCTTCACGCCGCTCGCCTTCGGGACCACGGAGCCGTGGTCCGAAGCCGTGGCCGAGCTGGTCGTGCTCGGTATGGCGATCGTCTACCTCGTCTCTACCGTACGCAACTGGGAGATCCGGGTCGAGCTACCGCCCGGCTGGCTGCCGGCGGCGCTCTTTCTCGCGCTCGCGACGCTCCAGCTCATCGCCGGCTGGTCGGCGGACGCCCACGAGACGCGACGGTATCTCCTGAAGCTCGCGGCCGTCGCCGCCTTCTTCCTCGTCTGTTACAACACGTATCGTACCCGCGAGCAGGTCCGGCGCGCGATCTGGACCATGGCCGCGATGGGAGCGCTCATCGCCGTCTTCGGTATCGTTCAGCGCGCGGCGGGCAACGGGCGGCTGTACTGGGTCGGCCCGCACATCGAGTACGGCGCTCCGTTCGGCCCCTACGTCAACCGCGCGCATTTCGCGGGCTTGATGGTCGTGGTCGTGCCCGTGGCGCTGGTGTTCGTGCTGACGGGGCAGCGCGCGCGGCGGCGCCGTCAGCTGGTCCGCACGTGGCGGGATCGGCTCCGGGATTGGAACTCGAGTGACAGCGGGCCCCGTGCCCTCGTTCCGATGTTGGTCCTGATCATGGGCGGCGCGGCGCTGGTGAGCGGCTCGCGCGGTGGTATGGTGGCGCTTCTCGTCGCGCTGTCCGCGATGGGGATCGGCGTGCTCGCCGGCCGCGCCTCGTGGAGTAGCCGCGCGGGACGGGTCGGCCTCGTGCTTCTCCTCATCGTCCTCGCCGGGGCGTGGGTCGGGGGCGATATCTTGTACGGCACGGCCGAGCGTCTCGCCGGCGAGCTCGGACGGCCGCAGGAGAGCGTCCGCGTCGCCCTCTGGGCGAACGCGCTGCACCTGTGGCGCGACGCACCGCTGCTCGGCACCGGACTCGGGACATTTGGCGTCGCCTTTCCGCGCTTCCGAACGATCGCGGGTCCGCGTGTCTTCTCGCATGCGGAGAGCGACTGGGTGCAGCTCTTGACGGACACCGGAGTCCTTGGAGTCGCGCTGGCGCTCGCGGCGGCCGTCTCCTTTGCAATTGCGCTTCGGCGCGGCTACCGCGGGACCGAAAGCCGATGGCAGGCCGCTCTAGCCCTCGCCGGTCTCGTGGCGCTGGCCGGGACGCTCGTGCAGGCCGCGGGGAACTTCAGTCTCGCGGTGATGTCGAATCTCATCTATCTCGCGTTGGCGCTGGCGCTGGCGATGCAGGCAGAACGAGCATGAACGTTCTCTTCGTCTGCACCGAGAATGTCGCACGGAGCCCGATGGCCGAGTCGCTGCTGGGCGAGATGCTTCGCACGCAAGGTCAGTGCGACGTGCGGTCGGTCGGCACGGCGGCCGCCGCGTGCCGGCGTCTCACCACCCGCGATGTCGTATGGGCCGATGTGGTCGCGGTCATGGAGGAGAAGCATCGAGCACTGCTGGAGGCGCACTGGCCGAACCATGCCGGCAAGGCCGTGGTCCTCGGCGTGGAGGACGACTACGACCCGGACGAGCCAGAGCTGCGTGCGGTGCTCGCACCCAAGATCCGGGAATTGATCGCGCGGCTCGAGGCCCGGACGGAGAGCACCGCAACACGATGACGCCGGTGGCCGAACAATCATCGTTGCTCAAGAGCTTCGCGCGATCGGCTCTTCCACGACCGGCGCGGAACTGGCTGCGGAATCCCATCGAGTCCGCCCACGATGTCTACGACGAAGGGCTGTTTCAGCTCGGCGTGGTCCGGCGGCACTGGCTGCGGAGTATCGGGTGACACCGACGCACCTCAAGATCGACGTAGTGGGTGACGAGGCGAGCGTGCTGGCCGGGGCGCGGGCGACGCTGACGGCCGGCGGCCGCCGTCCGACGGTGTTCCTGGAGCTGCACAACGACATCCTCCGCGCACGCGGGGAGACGCCAGGCCGGGTCCTCCAGGAGCTCGGCGCATGGGGATATCGCCTCGAAGCGCCGAGCGGGGCGCCGCTGACCGCAGACGCCGCGGTGGGGCCGCGGGTGACACGGCTCGTCGCGTTGCCGAGCGAGTAGATGCGGCTCGCCTATCTCTCCGCGTCGAGCGGTCTCGGTGGCGCCGAACGATGCCTGGTGGATCTCCTGGCCGTCGTTCGGCAGTTCGAGCCGTCGTGGTGTCTTCACGTGATCGTACCGTCCGAAGGGCCGCTGCCCGTGGCCGCTCGGAATCTCGGCGTCGACGTCGCCGTTCTCCCATTCCCCGCCTCGCTGGCGCGGCTGGGTGACGCGCGGGCACGCATCGGGTTGCCGCTCGCTCGGCGCCTGACGCTGGCGGCGGTTCGAGTGGCTTCCTACGCCCGCACCCTGGCTCGCTGTCTCGAGGACATTCGCCCGGATCTCGTTCACAGCAACGCCATCAAGACCCACGTGCTGTCCACGGCGGCCGCGCCGCGCGGCGTGCCCGTGCTCTGGCATCTGCACGATTACATCGGCGCGCGGTCGGTCAGCCGCGTGCTGCTGCGCCTTCTGAGCCGCCGATGCGCCGCGGCCATTGCGAATTCCTGATCTCGACGCCGCGTGTGGGCTGCCGCCGGTCGGACCCGAGGTCGTTCGCATCGGTCTGATCGCGACGATGGCGTTCTGGAAGGGACATGACGTCTTTCTGCATGCACTCCGCTCGCTGGCCCGGCACGCCACGTTCCGTGCGTACGTCATCGGCGGACCCCTGTATCACACCGCGGGCAGTCAGGTTTCACTCGATGACGTGCGGCGGATGGTCGCCGAGCTCGGACTCGACCGCCATGTCGGATTGGCGGGGTTTGTGGATCGCCCGGCGGCGGCGATGCGCGCACTGGACGTCGTCGTGCACGCGAGTACGCGCCCGGAGCCGTTCGGTCTCGTCATCGCCGAGGCCATGGGATGCGGCCGGGCCGTCATCGCGAGCCGACGGAGCGGCGTCGCCGAGTTCCTGCGGGACGGTGAGGACGCCATCCTGTGCGAGTCGAACGTCGAGGATCTGACCCGGGCGCTCCGAACGGCCGTCGGTGACCGGGGCCTGCGGGCCCGGCTCGGCGCCCACGCCCGGGTGACGGCCCTGAAATACTTCGACCGAGAGCGAATGGGCGGCGACGCGATCTCCGTGTATCGCGACGTGGCCGGCGTAGACCGTTAGATGCGAACGCTCCAGATCTATAGCGGCAACCTCTACGGCGGCGTCGAGAAGACGCTGACGATGATCGCGGAGGGGCCGGGCACGATCGAGCGCGAGTTCGCGCTTTGCTTCGAGGGCCGCCTGCGAGGCGACCTGATCCGCGCCGGCGCCCGCGTTCACGACCTCGGCCGGGTTCGGGCGCGCTGGCCGTGGACCGTAGCCCGCGCGCGTCGCGCATTGCGAGCGGTGCTGGCGCGGACCCGGTTCGAGGTCGTCATATGCCATTCGGCGTGGTCCCAGGCGATTTTCGGCCCCGTCGTGCGCCAGGCCGGGCTGCCGCTGGTCTTCTGGCTTCACGATGTGGCCGCCGGACGTCACTGGATCGAGCGCTGGGCCCGGCTGACAGTCCCGGACGTGGTCATTTGCAACAGCCGCTTCACCGCGCGCTCGGCGGCCTCGATGTATCCGCACCTCAGCCCGGAGGTCGTGCGTCCTCCCGTGCTCACCGAGGACGGCGGGCCTCTTCCGCAGCGGGCCGATGTGCGACGAGGACTGGGTGTCGACGGCGATGCCGTCGTGATCATCCAGGTCGCCCGGCTCGAGCCCTTGAAGGGGCACGACGCGCATCTGGAGGCGCTGTCACTCCTGAAAGACATCGCGCCGCGGTGGCTGTGCTGGATGGTCGGCGGGGCGCAGCGGCCGCACGAAACGACCTATCTTCGAGCCTTGCAGCGGAAGGCTGCGGATCTCGGCATCGCCGACCGCGTGCGCTTCCTCGGTCAGCGAACCGACGTGGCGGCGCTGCTGGGAGCGGCCGACATCCACTGCCAGCCGAACGTACGGCCTGACGCGTTCGGGATCGCGTTCGTCGAGGCGCTGGCGGCCGGCCTGCCGGTGGTGACGACGGCTCTCGGGGGCGCGCTCGAAATCCTCGACGACACGTGTGGAGTCCTGGTGCCGCCCGGCGATCCGCGTGCGCTGGCATCGGTGCTGCGCCGGCTCATTGGCGATCCGGCGCTTCGCGCGCGGATCGGCGCCGGCGGGCCGCCACGCGCGCGCCAGCTGTGCGATGCCGCAACGCAAATGCATCGTCTCGACTCCGTTCTCGTGTCCGTCGCCGCCGCGTGCGCGGTCGGGGCGCCGGCATGACGACGACGCTCGCCAACGTCGCCGTCGCGCGGGGCGGCGCCACCGGGCGGCCGTCGTCGTCCGCGGGATGGGTCGTGGTGTTCGTCCTCACCATGTTCGCGTGTCAAGCGATGATCGCATTCGGCCCGTTCCCGGGAATCCGTACCTGGCTGCGGGTGGCCGTGTACGCGTTCAGTCTCGCGCTCGTGGCGCTGACTCGTGGGGCGGGACTGCGACACCCGGCGGTGTTGCCGGCGACGGCGGCGCTCCTGATCGTCGGCCTCTCGTTGTTCCATCCGGACACGCCCGGGTACGTCCCGGGGGCGATTCACGCTGGGCTCTACCTCGCCATCCTGGCGCCGCTGTTCTGGGCCCCGCGCCTGCACATCGACGCGCAGATGCTCAAGCGCGTGCTCGTCTTGATCTGGGCCTTTCACTCGCTGAGCGCCGCGCTCGGCGTTCTCCAGGTGGAATTCCCGGGCACGTTCGATCCGAACCTGTCGGCCGTCATCGATCCCGATGTCGCGAGCGCCTCCGTCATCACGAACGCGCGCGGGGAGGTGGTCTACCGCGCGATGGGCGTGAGCGACATTCCCGGCGCGGCCGGCGTGTCCGGTCTGTACGCCGTGGCCATCGGGACCGCGCTGTTCGTGGTCGACCGCCGGCGCCTCATGCGGGTCCTCTGCGTTGCAAGCATGACGCTCGCGCTGACCTCGATCTACCTCGCGCAACTCCGGTCGACGCTGGTCATTGCGGCCCTGATCGTGTCGTCCTTCGTGATCGGTCTCGCGCTCCGGCGGGGTCGGCGGGCGCTGCTGACGCTCATCATCGTCGTGCTGACGCTGCTGGCGAGCTTGAACATCGCCGTCCTCATCGGCGGAACCGAGGTGTTCGACCGCATCGCCACCCTCGTCGAGGAGCGTCCGCAAGCCGTGTATTACGCGAACCGCGGTCAGTTCCTCGAGCAGACGTTCACGGAGAACCTGCCCGACTACCCGCTCGGCGCCGGATTGGCCCGGTGGGGGATGGCGAGCTATTACTTCGGCGGCGGTCATTCCGCCGCACAATCCCCGAGCTTGTGGGTCGAGATCCAGTGGACCGGCTGGATCTTCGATGGCGGCATTCCATTGATGCTGGCGTACTCCGGGGCGGTGGCGGCCGCGCTCATCATCGCCGTGCGGCTGCGTCGCCGGATGGATTCCTCCTCGCCGATGTTCGTCTGGGCCTCGCTCATTGTGGCCTACGACCTCGGGGCCATCGCCCTCACGTTTTCATACCCGCTCTTCATCGGTGAGTTCGGCCTGCAATTCTGGCTGCTGAACGGACTGCTCTTCGCGGCGTGCTCGCGCGAGCTGCGCCCGTCTCGAGGAATGGTGGCGGCCGACATCTCCTGGCCGCGGGTCGGCACGCGCGCCTCCGCGCCGGGCGGCCCGGCATGACGCGGGCGGCTGCGCCGGTGCTGGTCATGGTGAACGGCCCTCCCGGGAGCGCCACGGCGGAGCGAGCGGCGTGGGTGGCGGAGGCAGCCGGCGACGCGGTGGTCCTTCATCGGGGTGGCGGCCGGCTGCGAGCGGTGACGGCCTTCGCCCTCAGCGTCCTCCGACGTCGGCCCACGTGCGTCTATCTCGTGGATTGCGCCGTCCCGACGGTGCTGGCGGGGTTGACCGCGAGACTGACGTCTCGCGCGACTGTCGTCCTCGACACGGGCGACGCGACGGCGGCGCTCGTACGCTCGTCTGGACGGGGCGGCGCAGTCGGGGCCCTGGTGGGCATGGTCATCGAGCGGCTGGGCTATCGCCTGGCGACGACGATCGTCGTGCGGTCGCGCGGCCTCGCGGAGCGGGTGAGGGCGATGTCGGGACGGAACAGCGTCGTGATTCCCGACGGCTTCGACCCGAAGTTCGCCGGTGTCCGCGACGGTGACCATCTGCGTCGACGCTGGGGGATCGCGAGCGAAACCATCGCCGTCGGGGTGCTGGGTACGGCGCACTGGAACGCGCGTCTGCAATGGTGCTACGGCCGCGACGTGATCGAAGCCGTCGCTCGCTCGACCCGGCGGGACATCATCGGGGTGCTTCTGGTCGCGGGCGACGGTGTGCCGCGACTTCGCGACCTCGCTGCCCGACGCGGCGTCGGCGATCGCGTCCTGTTCATCGACCCCAGCTACGGGGCGGAGGCATGGGACCAGCTGGCCGCCCTCGACGTCGCGCTCTCCACTCAGACGAACGACGCCGTCGGGCAGGCGCGGACCACGGGCAAGCTCGTGCAGTACATGGCGGCCGGGAAGTACGTCTTGGCGAGCCGTGTCGGCACGGCCGCGGAGGTCCTTCCGACGGAGATGCTGCTCGATTACCACGGCGCCTGGGATGAGCAATACTTCGAGCGCCTCGCCATCGCCGTCGATGGCCTCCCGGCGCGCCCGACCCTGCGCGCGAGGGGCGCGGAGCTCGTGGCACGGGCGGACGCGCTTTCCTACGAGACGCTCCGGCGGCGACTCCGCGACGAGGTGTTCAACCGCCCGTACGTCTTCGTCACCGGTGACTTCGTGAAGACCGGTGGGATGGACATGGCCAACTTCGCGCTCGCCGACTACGCCGTGCGGCACGGGCGCGAGGTCCATCTGGTCGCGCACCGGGTTGCGCCGGATCTCGCGAGTGCGCGCAACGTCGTCGTCCATCGCGTCCCGAAGCCCGCCCACTCGTATGCGGCCGCCGCGCCCTTCGTCGACATCAGCGGCAGACGGTGGGCGCGGCGTCTGTCCGGGCGACGCCCGCGGGTGCTTGTCAACGGTGGCAACTGCGTCTGGCCGGCGACGAATTGGGTGCACTACGTGCATGCGGCCTACACCCCCGAGACGCTTCGTGGCGGGGCGGCGCGGTGGCGGCGGCAGCTGGTGCACCGGATGTTCCTCGCCTTCGAGCGCGCCGCCTTGCGTCGCGCGTCGCTGGTCATCGCGAATTCCGCCCGTACGGCCGAGGACCTGCACGTCCATCTTGGTGTCGAGCCACGGCGTATCCGGACGATCTATTACGGCATCGACGCGACCCGCTTTTATCCGCGCTCTCCCGGAGAGCGTCGCGCGGCGCGGCAGGCGCTGGGCTGGGCGCCGGACGTCCCGGTCGTCGCATTCGTCGGTGCGCTCGGAGATCTTCGCAAGGGATTCGACACCGTGTTCGAGGCGTGGTCCGAGCTCGCGGCGGATTCGCGGTGGCCGTGCCATCTCGCCGTCATCGGAAGCGGGGCCGACGCGCCCTACTGGAAGCGTCGTCTGGAACGGGTGCCGTGGGCGGCCGGCGTGCACTTCATCGGCTTCTCGAGCGACGTGGCGGGCGTGCTCGCGGCGTGTGACGCCTTGATCTCGCCGACGCGGTACGAGGCCTACGGCCTTGCCGCCCACGAGGCGCTGTGCTCGGGACTGGCGACCTTCGTCACGTCGACGGCCGGCGTGGCGGAGCGCATCCCGCCGGAGCTGAAGGATTTCCTCATTCCGGACCCGCGGGACGCCCGCGACATCGCGCGGCGACTGCGCGAGTGGTGGAGCGCACGGGATCGCTATGTCGAGGCGCAGCTGGCGCTGGCCCAGGTGCTTCGTCGACGGTCCTGGGACGA
>QHSB01000721.1 GCA_003220335.1 Candidatus Rokuibacteriota bacterium | reverse complement strand
TGCCCATCGCGCCGCCACCGTCCAGCGGTCCACCTCGGCGAAGCTCCGGAGCAACCTCCTGCCACCGTCTTCGAGAAAGATCCAGTAAAGACCGCGATCGTCCCAGCGTGACGCGTAGAGATGGAGCGTTCCGAAGCGCGGCGGTGAGAGGATGGATTGATACATCTGCAGTTCCCGACGGCTGGACGCGAGGTCGAATTCCCGCACCGTCCGCGCTTTCTCCAGCTGATGCTCCGGGTTCAGATCCTTGAAGAACACCCGCAGCGGGTCACCACCGTCGAGCACGACGTGCAGGCGCTCCGTTCGGAAACTCGAGCTCGACCGCAAGAACTCCCGGCGCATCTGCCGGATTCGCACGGGCCGTCCCCGCAGACGAGACAGCCCTTCCTCGAGCGTCTCCGCCATCAGGTGGGCGATCCTCTCGTCGGTCGACGGCCCTTTGCGCCACGTCCGGTTCGACTCGCGTGACGTTGCGGTGACTCGCGCGCGCGGCGGTGTCGTCTTCACGCCCGTCACGCTCACGGTTCCTGGCATGTGAGAGACGGCGCCATCTCCACGAGACGGCCCCCCTCCAATTGCAGCCGCATGTCGCAGGTCGCGAGTGCGCTCGTCCGGTGTGTGATCACGAAGGCGGTGCGACCCTGCATCAGACGATCCATCGCGTCGAGGATCGCGGCTTCCGTCTTCACGTCGACCGAGCTCGTGGGCTCGTCGAGAATCAAGAGCGGCGCGTCCTTCAGGAACGCGCGCGCCAGCGCGATCCGCTGGCGCTCACCTCCGGAAAGCTGCATGCCGCGCTCCCCCACCGGGGTCGCGTAGCCACGAGGCAGCCGGACGACGAAGTCGTGCGCGCCCGCCGCCGCCGCCGCCCGGACGATGTCGAGTTCGTTCGCCCCCGGGCGTCCGTAAGCGATGTTCTCGGCGATGCTGGTCGAGAAGAGGACGGGCTCCTGGAGCACGATGGCGAACTGGTTGCGGAGGTCAGCGAGGCGGTAATCACGCAGGTCCACGCCGTCGAGAAGGATGCCGCCAGCGATCGGGTCGTAGAAGCGGATCAGGAGACCCACGAGGGTCGTCTTGCCGGCGCCCGTCGGCCCCGCGATCGCAACGCGCGCGCCGGGCGGCACCTCGAACGAGACGTCGTGAAGCACCGGGTGATCCGGGTTGTAGGCGAAGGACACGTGCCGGAACGCGACGGCGCCGGCGGCGCGTCCGATCGATCGCGCGTGCGATCGCTCAGGGACGTCGGGTCGCTCGTCGAGCAGCGCAAAGGCCCGCTCCGCGCTCGCGAGGTAGAACTGGCGACTCGACGTCTTTCGGCTGATCGTCTTCAGAGGCTGATACAGCTGCGCCAGGTACCCCATCACGATCAGCAGCTGTCCCAGCGTGAGGGCGCCCGAGCGGACATGGCGGACGCCGATGAACAGGACACCGGCCATCCCGATGGCCGTGGTGAGTCCCACGCAGAGGCCGTAGTGACCTTCGAGCGACGCGAGGCCGACGCGGGCCGCCACTCCCTCGCGGGAGCGACGGACGAACCGGTCGGTCTCGCGCGCCTCCTGGCCGAAGGCCTTGACCACGCGCAGGGCCCCCAGCGTCTCCTGCACCACCGCCAGCGCCGCACTCTCCAGCCTCTTCGCATGCCGCGACTCGCTCCGCATGCGCGGGCGATAGATGCGCGACACGAAGAACAGCGGCGGCGAGATGACCAGGGCGACGAGCGCGAGCTGCCAGTCCAGCCGCGCGGTGACGGCGATCATCGTCACCAGGGTGATCGCCGCGGCGACGAACGGAATGATGCCTTCGACCATAATATTCTGGATCGCGGCGGCGTCCTGCTGGATGCGGTAGACGGAGTCGGCGGTTCCCCGCGAGTCGTGATACGAGGCGGACAGACGCTGGACCTGTTCCACGAGGCGGGCTCGGAAATCGAGGACGAGCCGCTCCCCGACATAGGCGCGCAACAGCGTGCCGGCGAGGGTCTGCACCTGACCGAGCGCCGCCACGGCCACGGAGTGAGCAGCGCGACAGGGCTCGCGAGCAGCCCGAGCCCGGACAGGACCGCGAGGTGAAGCCAGTACGGACGCGCCTGGCGCAGCAGCCGCTGGTAGAGAACGACGCTGCTCATCACGCACGTTCGTCGCTGAGTCGTCCGAGGCCCCGAGTGATCGTGGCCATGGCCGCTCCGCACTGCTCGAGCGTGCGCACGGCGAACAGCAGCGCCACGAGGCCGAGGACCGCGGCGGCCGGCCACGCGTCGTCGTGAAGCGCGCCGAGGGCGAGCACCGCAAAACCGACCGTGAGGACCGGGCCAAACGCCGGGACGTATGGCCACCACCGCAGCCGCACGAGTTGCCCACCACCGTGGTCTTCGACCCCCATGAGCAGCCGCGCCCCCCCGAAGAACCCGCTCCGTACCGCCAGATCCCATCGGTCGTGCTCGCCGCCTAAGAGCACGCAGGCGGCCTCCTCTCTGAGGGTCGCCTTGAGAAACTCGAGTCGCTGCTCCTGAGCCTGCCAACGCTCGCTCCACATCGAGCTCGTCACGGGCCAGAGCGGTGCCGGTTGCAACGTGCCGCGGCAGCGCCAGGGAGTGAGGCCCTCTCGGAGCCGCCCGCGCAGGCGAGCAAGCGGCTGGAGCAGATGGAGGGCCGCGGTCAGCAAGCGCCGCTTCGTCCGAGCCCCAGGATGGCTCCGCGTATCCGGGAAGCGAGCGCGCATGGCGCTCACGCAGGCGTGCGTCAGCGGCGGCAGGGCGGCGATGACGAGCACCGGCAGCAAGAGCTTGATCGGGCCCCAGAAGAAGCTCAACGCCGACAATGCCAGCAGGATGGCGATCATCAGATACCATTCCGGCATCTGTGGCAGCGAGCCGAGCAGGCTCGGGGCGGGCTCGTAGAGGGACTGATAGGGCGCGACGCCCCAGATGCCGTGGTAGACGCGCGCCCGGCGCCACCGGAGTGCACCGGTCAGGACGCTGCCATAGATGCGACCGGTCCAGCGCACGTGCCCGGGGCCGTTGTACTTCTCGGGCCACTT
>QHSB01000174.1 GCA_003220335.1 Candidatus Rokuibacteriota bacterium | reverse complement strand
CGCCCATGCCGCCCACGTAGAGCGCGAGGCGCGGCTTCACCACGGCCCGGCACGCGGCGACATCGGGGCCCACGACGACCGACACCATCGGCATGACGTCGAAGGCTTGCGACGAGCGGCCGCCCGCCTTGAAACCCTCGTCGAGCCACTCGCGGAACATCCGGCTGCGGCGCGCCGAGAAGAACACGGGGATCCAGCCGTCGGCGATCTCCGCCGCCAGCGCGACGTTCTTGGGCCCGACCGCGGCCAGGTAGATGGGCAGCGAGGCGCGGCCGTGCAGGATCGACTTGAGCGGCTTGCCGAGGCCGGTGGCGCCCGGTCCCGCGTACGGGATCTGGTAGTACTCGCCGCGGAACTCGAGCGGCTTCTCGCGCTTGAGGATCGCGCGCACGACCTCGACGTACTCGCGTGTCTTCGCCAGCGGCTTGCCGAACGGCTGGCCATGCCAGCCCTCGACGACCTGCGGCCCCGAGACGCCGAGACCGAGCCGGAAGCGTCCGCCCGAGAGCCCGTCGAGCGTCATCGCGGTCATCGCCGTCATCGCCGGCGTGCGCGCGGGAATCTGCATGATCCCGGTGCCCACGTGGATGCGCGTGGTACGGGCGGCCACCCACGCCGCCGGCGATACCGCGTCGGAGCCGTAGGCTTCGGCCGTCCAGATGGAGTCGTATCCGAGGCGCTCGGCCTCGAGGACCTTGTCGATGTCGAGTGCCAGGTTCGCGCCCGAATAGTTCAGCGCCAGCGCCAGTCGCATCGTCCTATCCTTCCCAGCGGAACCGCTCGAGCACCACGCGCCCGCGCCGCAGCGGGACGCCCTCCTGCTCGAGCCGGATGCGCTGCGTGAGCATCCCGGCCTCGCGCCGCCGGCGGCTGATGCGGCCCTGCGCGTTGACCACCCGGTGCCACGGCACGTCCTCGGGGCAGTGCCGCATGGCGCCGCCGACCGCGCGCGCCGAGCGCGGCGCCCCGACGAGCGCCGCCACCTGGCCGTACGTCACCACGAACCCCCTCGGCACGCGCCGCACGAACCGGTACACGGCACGCCGGAACGTCAGCGCGCCGGCGCCGCGTTGCTCGCCGTTCCGTCCGGCGCCGCGAGGCCGAGCTCCCAGAGCCGCGCGTAGAGCCCGCCGCCGCGCACCAGCGCCGCGTGCGTCCCCTCCTCGTGCACGCGGCCGCGATGCAGGACGAGGATCCGGTCCGCGCGCTGGACCGTCGAGAGCCGGTGGGCGATCGTGATGCTGGTACGGCCGGCCAGGAGTCGCTGCATGGCTTCGCGGATTCTCCATTCCGATTCCGGATCGACGCTCGAGGTCGCTTCGTCGAGAACGAGGATTGCGGGATTGTACACGAGCGCCCGCGCGATGGCCAGCAGCTGGCGCTGCCCGTGCGAGAGATTCGCGCCGCGCTCGCCGAGTGGCTCCTCGACCCCGCGCGGCAGCGCCTCCACGAAGTCGCGCGCGCGTGCGGTGTCCAGCGCGCGGGCGAGCGCGCCGGGCGGCAGCGCGGCGCCGAGGGTCACGTTGTCGGCGACGGTGCCTGCGAAGAGCACCGTGTCCTGGAACACCGTCCCGACACGGCGCCGCAGCCGCGCGAGATCCCACTCGCGCACGTCGACGCCGTCCACGAGCACGCGGCCGCGCGTGACGTCGTAGGCGCGGATCAGCAGCCGCGCGCACGTGGACTTGCCCTCGCCGGTGGCGCCGACGAGGGCGACGTGCTCGCCGGCCGCGACGCGGAACGAGCAGTCGCGCAGGACGAAGGCGTCGTCGGTATAGGAGAACGACACGGAGGAGAATTCGATGGCGGGAACGGACTTTATTGTAGCGGGGGCCGCGTGATCGGGTAATGACGTGGGTGGCCTGAGCGAGAGGGTCGTGGCTCCGTCCGCCCGGTCAGCCGTATTCCCGTCGGCGGGGGAGACGATGGCGGGCGGGCGCTCGAGCAGACCGAAGATGCGCTCGGCGGAGGCCATGGCCGACTGCATCACGGTGTACTTCGCGCCGAGGTCGCGGATCGGCAGGAAGAAGCGGTTGGTGTACTGGATGAACGCGACGAGGGCGCCGAACGAGAGCGCGCCGGCGCCGATCTGGCCGCCGCCGTACCAGATCAGCAGCGCCAGGGCGACCGCGCCCAGCGCCTCGACCGAGGCATAGAGCGTCGCCTCGAAGATGGTCGAGCTGAACATCGCGCGCCGGTAGTCGCGGTTGAGCCGCCGGAAGATCGCGTGCTCGTGGCGCTCGCGCGCGAAGAGCTGGATCACGGCCACGCCCTGAAGCGATTCTTGAAGGAACGCGTTCAACGCCGCCAGCCGGCGTCGCGCCTGGCGGTAGGCGTCGCGGGCCCGAATGCGGAAGTAGGCGGCGGCGGCGCCGAGCACGGGCACGATGGCGAAGGTGACCAGCGCGAGCCGCCAGTCCATCCAGAGCATCACCGCCACCACGCCCGCGAGCGTGATCACGTCGGCGGCGATGGCGAGCAGGCCGCTGGTGAACGCCTCGCTCACCGCCTCGACGTCGTTGAGCACGCGCGTCATCAGGCGCCCGACGGGATTCCTGTCGTAGAAGCCCGCCTCCAGGCGCAGGAGGTGGCCGAAGAGGGCGTTGCGCAAATCGTGCGTGACCCGCTGACCGACGAGCGCCATCAGATACGCCTCCAGCATGCGCAGGCCGTAGAGCACCGCGAGCGTGGCGGCGTAGACGGCGGCGGTCAGCGACAGCCCGATCCAGTCGCCGGCCAGGATGTGATCGTCGATCGCGATCTTCAGCAGATACGGCTGCGACAGCTCGGCCAGGGCGATCGCCGGATAGAGCGCGAGCGTCGCATAGAGCAGCGGCCGGTGCGCCCGCGCGGCGACCCACAGCCGCGCGGCCAGACGCCGGTCGAAGGCGCGGCCGAGCACCTCGTCCTGCTCGAGGTGGGCGTCAGGCACGCGCGATCTCCGCCTCGAGCTGCTGACGGCGCCAGAGCCGCGCGTAGAGGCCGCCGGCCGCGAGCAGCGCCGCGTGCTCACCGCTCGCCTCCACCGACCCGTTCTCGAGCACGACGATGCGATCCGCGGCCTGCGCGACGCGCAGCCGGTGGGTCATGACGAGAATCGTCAGGCCGGAGGCGCGCAGCGCCCGGACGATGGCGTCCTCCGTCGCGGCGTCCACGCTCGCGAAGACGTCGTCGAGCACGAGCAGTCGCGGTCGGCCCGCGAGCGCGCGCGCCAGCGCCAGCCGCTGACGCTGCCCGCCCGACACGGTGAGGCCGCGCTCGCCGACGACCGTGGCGTACCCGTCCGGGAACGCGGCGACCTCCGTGTCCACCCCCGCCGCGCGGGTGGCGGCGGCGACGTCGAGCCCGGCGCGCCCGAGCGTCACGTTGTCCTCGATCGAGCGCGAAAACAGGAACGCTTCCTGCGGCACCCAGCCGACGGTCGCGCGCAGGGTCGCCAGCGGCAGCGCCGTGACGTCGCGGCCGCCCACGGACACGGTCCCCGGCGGCGGATCCCAGAGCCGCGCAAGCAGCAGGCCGAGCGTCGTCTTGCCCGCGCCCGTCGGGCCGACCACGGCCACGATCTCGCCGGGTGCGACGGCGAAGGTGACGTCCCGCAGGGCCGGGCCGCGGCCCGGATAGCCCCAGGTGAGGTGTTCGAAGGCGAGCGACGGCGCGCCCGCGAGCGGCGCCCCCTCGCCCGCCGCCGGCGGCGCGGCCTCGACGATCTCCTGGATCCGCTCCATGGACGTGAGCCCGCGGCGGACGACGGACAGGGTGAGGCCGAGCGCGACCGTTGGCCACGCCAGGTACGCGAGGTAGCCGTTGAAGGCCACGAGGTCGCCGAGCGTGATGCGCCCGGCCGCCACGCCCTGCCCTCCGACCCAGATGACGACGAGCACGCCGACGCCGGCGATGAGCGACATGAGCGGTGTGAACCGCGCCTGGATGGCCGCCAGCGCGACGCCGCGCTCGAGCAGCGCGCGATTGGCCTCGGCGAACGCTCCGGCCGCGCGCGGCTCCAGCGTGTAGGCGCGGATCATCGCCATGCCGGCCAGCGTCTCCTGGACGCGTCCGGACACGACACCGAGCTGCTCCTGCGTGGCTTGCGTGCGCGCGTTGAGGGCGACGTTGAACCGCCGCGCCAGCAGCACCAGCACGGGCAGCGGCGCCATCGCCCAGAGCGTCAGCCATGGGTCGACCGCGAGCATGGCGGCCAGCGCCCCGCCGAAGGCGAGCACGGTCTGGATCAGGCTGATGGCGCCGAAGCCGACGAGGCTGCGGACGGCGGTCACGTCGCTCGAGGCGCGGGTCATGAGGTCGCCCGTCGAGTGGCGCGCGAAGAATTCCGGCGGGAATTTCTGCAGCGCGGCGTACAGGCCGTCGCGCAGATCGGCCTCCACGCGCTGCGCGGCGCCGATCGTCGCGAACCGCGAGCCGAGCCGCGTGATCCAGTGGGCCGCGGCCAGGGCCAGGATCAGGCCGACCTCGCCGCCGAGGGCGGCGCCGGCGCCCTCGCGCGCCAGCGCGTCGATCGCGTGCTTGACCGTCCACGGGATCGCCAGGGAGAAGCCGGTGGCCGCGGCGAGACAGAGCGCGCCGAGCGTGTAGCGCGCGCGATACCGCAAGACGGCGCGCGCGATGGCGTTCGCAGCAGAGGTCAGCCGCGACCTCCCGCCGCGTGCGGCTTGAGGGCGGCGTACACGGCGAACACCGTGGGCGTCGGCACGCCCAGGCGCTCGCCCAGGCGCACGGCGTGGCCGTGCAGGGCGTCCAGCTCGAGACGGCGGCCGTGGACGAGGTCGTGGTGGAGCGAGGAGTACGCCGTCGGCGCCAGCCCCGCCGCGCCCTTCATGATGGTGTCGACCACGCCCTCGGCGAGCGTCACGCCCGCCGCGCGCGCCACCGCCGCCAGCTCCTCGACGATGCGACGGTACATGCGCCACGTCTCGGGCGTCTCGCGGATCACGCCGATCGGCGACCGCGCGAGGGCCGTCGTACCCGCCTGGGCGCTGATCAACAGATACTTCTCCCAGAGCACGCGCCGGATGTCGGCGGAGACCTCCACCGGGACGCCGGCCGCCGCCAGGGCGTCGCGCAGCCGCATGGCGCGCGGGCTCACCCGGCCGTCGAGCTCGCCGAAGACGATCCGCCCCAGCAGCGTGTGGGCGATGAGGCCCGGCGACTCGATGGTCGCGAAGACGAAGGCGGCGCCCCCCAGCGCCCGGCCCCGCCCGAGCACCTCATCGAGGATCTCCTCGTTGTCGACACCGTTCTGCAAGGACACGACGCCGGTGTCCGGTCCAAGCGCGGGCGAGAGCGCCTCGGCGGCCGTGCGCGTGTCGAACGACTTGACGCAGAACAGCGCCACGTCCACCGGCGGCTGGCCGGCGAACGAGTCGACGGCGTCGACCTTGGCGGTGAACTCGCCGTCGACGGCCGAGCGCACGCGCAGGCCGTCGCGCCGGATCGCGTCCAGATGCGCGCCGCGCGCCAGCACGACCACCGACTCCCCCGCCCGCGCCAGCTTCGCGCCGAAGTAGCCGCCGACTCCGCCCGCGCCGACCACCGCGATGCGCATCACCACCAGCCCTTGCGCTTGAAGAACCCGAGCATCGCCAGCGCGGTGACGAGCATCAGCCCCAGCGCCCACGCGTAGCCATAGCGCCACTCCAGCTCGGGCATGTGTTTGAAGTTCATCCCGTAGATCGAGGCGATGGTGGTCAACGGGATGAAGAGCGTGGCGATGACCGTCAGCACCTTCATGATCTCGTTGAGGCGCTGGTTCTGCACGGAGAGGTAGACCTCCATGACGGAGACGGCCGTCTCACGGAGCGACTCCACGATCTCCAGCGCCTGCACGGCGTGGTCGTAGACGTCGCGCAGGAAGATGCGCGTCTCCGGCGCGACCAGGTCGGACTCCTCGCGCTGCAGGATGCCGATCTCCTCGCGCATCGGCCACACCGCGCGGCGCAGCGTCAGCAGCTGGTGGCGCAGGCGCTGCATCTGCACGAGGACGATCGGGTTGGGGTCGTCGATCGCCGCGCTCTCGAGGTGCTGGATGCGCTCGCCGAACTGCTCGATCACCGGGAAGTAGGCGTCGACCACGGAGTCGATGATCAGATAGGCGAGGTAATCGGCGCCGGCCTCGCGCACGCGGCCGCGGCCCTGGCGGATGGCCTCGCGCACGACGCCGAAGCAGTCGCCGTCGGGGCGCTCCTGCACGGTGATGAGCCAGCCCGCGCCGAAGAAGAGGCTCACCTGCTCCTCGGCCACCTCGCCGTCGGCCAGCCGCATCGTGCGCAGCACGACGAACATGTGCTTGTCGTAGCGCTCGACCTTCGGCCGCTGCGGCACGTTGAGGACGTCCTCGAGGGCGAGCGGGTGCAGACCGAAGCGCTCGCCGAGGCGCGCGAGGACGCCGGGGTCGCCGAGGCCGTCGACGTTGATCCAGGTCACGCCGCCCGGCGCCACGGCGGCCAGCGCGTCGTCCACGCCGACGTCCGGGCGCTCGGTCGCGCCCTCGCGGTTGTAGGCGAGGACGGAGATACGCGCCGGGGTGGGGGCGCCGGCGGCCACGAGCGTGCCGGGCGGCGCGCCGGGCCGCACGCGCGCCACGCGACTCCGCCGCGTGCCGAGGCCGGCGCTCAGACGTCGCTTGAGGCGATCGACAGCCATCGGTACGGGTCATGCTCCGGGAGCCTCCATTGGTTGTCAAGGGAGCGTGTGATAGAGTCCCCCGGCATGTCACCGCTCGAGCGTCGCGTGGCCGTCGAGGCCGCGCGCGCGGCCGGCCGTCTCCTCCGCGACGAGCTGTCCGGCGTCCGGCACATCGCCTACAAGGGCATGCCCACCAACCTCGTGACCGAGATGGACCAGCGCGCGGAGGCGGAGATCCTCGGGCGGCTGCGCGGCGCCTTCCCCGACGACGCGATCCTGTCGGAGGAGCACGGGGTGGCGGCCTCCGGGCGCTCGGGCCGGCGCTGGATCGTCGACCCCCTCGACGGCACCACGAACTACGCCCACGGCCTGCCCATCTTCGGCGTCTCGATCGCGCTGGAGACGGAGCGCCGTGTGGTGCTCGGCGTCGTCTACGACCCGTCGCGCGACGAGCTGTTCGTCGGCGAGCGCGGCCGCGGCGCCACCCTCAACGACGCCCCGATCCGCGTGTCCGCGACGGCGACGCTCGGCGAGAGCCTGCTCACCACGGGCTTCCCCTACAACATCCGCGAGACGCGCGACACCAACCTGCCCGAGTACGCGGCCTTCAGCGTGCGCGCGCGCGCGGTGCGCCGGCTGGGCTCCGCGGTGATCGATCTCGCCTACGTCGCGTGCGGCCGCTTCGACGGCTTCTGGGAGCTGCGGCTGGGCTCGTGGGGCGTGGCGGCGGGCAGCGTGCTGGTCGAGGAGGCGGGTGGCCTCGTCACCGCCGTCGACGGCGGGCCCCTCGACGTCGACGCGCCGACGCTGCTCGCGACCAATGGCATCATCCACGAGGAAGTGCTGGGCGTGCTCAAGCAGGTGCGCCGTGCCTGAGGCGCACGGGAGGAAGCCATGATGACGCGGGCTCGAGTCGGCTGTGCCGTCCTTGTCGTCGTGGGTCTCGCCGTCGGCGGCTGCGTTCCGCTGCGCGGCATGCGCCAGGTGCCCGCCGAGCGCGTCGGCGTCAAGCCACCCGCCGACCAGGCCGCGATCGTCTTCATGCACGCGGCGCGCAGGGGAGGCACCACGTCGCTGTTCGAGCTGCGAGGATCACCGGACCGCTTCATCGGGCTGCTCGTCACCGACACCCGCCTCGTGCACCTCACGGCGCCGGGCCGGACACGGTTCATGGTGATCGGGCGCCACGCCAGCTTCCTCGACGCGGAGCTGGAGGCAGGCAAGACCTACGACGTCGCCGTCCTCGACGGGCCCGACGTCGACGAGCCGTTCGTGCTCCGGCCGGTGACGCCGGCCGACGCGCGTCCCATCATCCAGCACTGCGTCGCGTCGTGTGCGTGGGTCGAGAACACGGAGAAGTCCGAGGAGTGGGCGCGCAGGCAGTGGACCAGCATCCAGAGGAAGAAGGAGCACGACCTGCCGAAGTGGGAGAGTCGCGCCAACCGGCCAATGCTGAAAGCCGCCGACGGTCGGTAGACATGGGGGGCCCCGAAATGGCCCCCCAAACCCCCCAACGTTCGGAGCGCCCCGGCACGGCCGGGTCGCTCCTCTAAACTTCACACGCTCGGAGCGCCCCGGCACAGCCGGCTCGCTCCTCTAAACCTCACACGCTCGGGGCGCCCCGGCCAAGCCGTGGCACCTCTCGATACTCCGACAGGCTCCTATCACCCCTCGGGCCAGCGCCGGAAGATCAGCGAGGTGTTGACCCCGCCGAAGGCGAAGTTGTTGCTCATCACGTGGTCGGCCCGGAGGCCGCGGGGCTCGCCGCGCACGTAGTCGAGCGGCGCGCACCTGGGATCCGGCGTCTCCAGATTCAGCGTCGGCGCCACCCAGTCGTCGCGCATCATCAGGATCGTGAGCCACGCCTCGAGCGCGCCGGCGGCGCCGAGCGTGTGTCCGAGGTAGCTCTTCAGCGAGCTGATCGGAGCCCGATCGCCGAAGACCCGGTACGTCGCGAGGCTCTCCGCGACGTCGCCGGACTCGGTGGCGGTGCCGTGCGCGTTGACGTAGCCGATGGCCTCCGGGGCCAGCCCCGCGTCATGCAGCGCGAGCTCCATCACCGTCTGCATCCCGCGGGCATCGGGGTTGGTGATGTGCGTGCCGTCGCCGTTCGTGCCGAAGCCGGCGACCTCCGCATAGATGCGGGCCCCGCGCCCGCGCGCGTGCTCCAGCTCTTCGAGCACGAGGGTGCCGGCCCCCTCGCCGACGACGAGGCCGTCGCGGTGACGGTCGAACGGCCGCGGGGTGCGCTCGGGCTCGTGATTCCGCGTGGAGGTGGCGAACATGATGTCGAAGACCGCGGCGTTGACGGCGTGGAGCTCCTCGGCGCCGCCGGCGACCATCACGGTCTGCCGGCCGCCCACGATCGCCTCGTAGCCATAGCCGATGCCCTGGCTGCCCGCCGTGCACGCGCTGCAGGTCGGCACGATGCGGCCCGTGATGCCGAAGAACTGCGCGAGGTTGGCGGCGCACGTGTGACTCATGAACTGCAGATAGTCGGTGCCCGCAATGCCCTTGAGGCTGTGCTTCATGTAGAACGCCTCGGCGTAGATCTCCATGGCCGGCGGGCTGCCGCTCGTCGAGCCGTAGGCGATACCGGTCGCCCCATCCGTCACGATGGAGCTGCCGAGCAGCCCCGCGTCGGCGAGCGCGAGCTCGGTGGCCCGCGTCGCCAGCAGCGCGACCCGACCCATGCTGCGCACCTTCTTGCGCGTGTAGTGGTCGGGGACGGTGAACTCGGGCACGGGAGCACCCAGGCGCGTGTCGAGCCCTTCGTACACGTCCCACTCGGGCATGACGCGGACCCCCGAGCGTCCCGCGAGCAGGCGCGTCCGCACCGCGGGCCAGTCGCTGCCCAGCGGGCACAGGCCGGCCATGCCCGTCACGACGACCCGGCGCCTCACGGCGCCTCCGCGCGCCCGCGGCCGGTCAGCGCGTCGGCGTTCGCCGCGCGCGCGACGGTCAGGGTGGCCTCGGCCAGCGTCGCGCGCGTGCGCGCGTCACGCACGGTGCACGCGAACGAGAAAAAGTCCTGCTCGCCCCAGACGTGGGCGGCTTCCACCTCGAGCGCCTGGCCGACGAGGAAGGCGGGGGTGTGCAGGGCCACCGACCGCGAGCCGAGCAGGAAGCCGAGGGTCACGGGATCGCCGGCGGCGCGCGCCCGCAGCCCGCCGTGAGCGGCGATGCACTGGGCCATATACTCGAGCGCGACCCACGCGGGAACGCCGCCCTGCCCGTCGAGAAAGGCGGACGCGCTCGAGATCTCCACGGCGCAGGTCGTCCGGTCCTCGGCGTGACGCAGGATCCGCGTCAGGAGGACCATGCGCCCGGCCTGCGGCAGCACGTCCTCGACGGGGGGAAAGACCGGGGCGCTCATGTCGCGCTCGGGGTCGGATCGTCCCAGAACTCGTAGAAGTTGAACCATTGATAGGGCGCCCGCAGGCAGTAGTGCTCGAGCCGGTCGACGTACCGCCGCGCGAGCCCGTCGAGCGCGGCCGCGCGGTCCGCCGCCGGAAGCACGATCTGCTCGGCCAGGACCTCGACGAAGACCTCGTAGGTAGCGTGGTCCCGCCGCAGGCCGATCATCAGCAACACGGGGCACTTCAAGACGCTCGCGAGCAGGAACGGTCCGTGCGGAATCGCCGCGCGCCGGCCCAGGAACGGCACCCACGAGATGCGCGTGTCGTCGCCGATCCCCACCCGGTCGCCGAGCATGCCCACCCACTCGCCGCGCCGGATGCACGCGCGAATGTCGAACACGCTGCGGGGCGCGCCGCGGGCGAGATCGATGACGCGCAGGGGCCGCGCGGGATTGAGCCGCGTGAAGACCGCGTTGATCATGCGGGCGTTGCGCAGGAACATGGCCACGTTCAGCGGCACGCCGCCCTCGTCCGCCACCAGGCGCAGCGCATCGAAGCTGCCGAGATGGGCGCTGACCACCAGGGTGCCGCGCCCGGCCTGCGTGAGCCGTTCCAGGTGCTCCCGGCCGTGCACGATCGTCGCGACGTCACCCGTGTCGCCGACGAGAAACGACACGCGGTCGATGATGTTCAGCGCGAACTGGTGAAAATGCCGGAACGAGTCGCGCAGCCCCGGTGGCCGCGACGCGCCGCCGTGGCCGTGCGAGAAGCGGTGCACGCGCATGAGGTACCGGCGCGACGCGCGCCGCGCTGCCCGGCCCGTGACGAAGAAATACGCGACGACGGGCACGATCAAGTACGCGCACGCGCGGCGGCCGAAGATCCGGTAGCACCAGACGACGAAATACATCCCGAGCAGCGAGCCGCGCTCGGCCACCGCGAGCCAGCCCGTCCCCGCCTTCACGCGGGGCCCGCCGGGCCGGGACGGCGCCCGCGTGTCCGCCCGAGCAACGCCAGGAGCAGCCGGCCATACGTGGCCGCGATCAGCACGTTGTCGCGCACGAGCCGGAAATGCGAGCGTCCCTGCGGAAAGTATCGGACCCGCACGGCGACGTTGACGATCGGCAGGCCCGCCCAGGCAAGACGGACGACGATCTCCGGGTCGAAGTCCATGCGGTCGCCGAATCGATGGCGATCGAGGAGCGCGACCGTCGGCGGGAGCGGGAAGCAGCGGAAGCCGCAGAGGGGGTCGTGCACGGCCAGCGAGCCGGTATAGGCCCAGACGATCACCTGCGACAGCCGGCGCCCATACAGACGGCTCCTGGGCGCGGTCTCGTCGAAGCGGGGAAGCCGCGCCGGTGGGCCGTCCGGTATCCGTGCCGGAGCGCGGCGCCGCGGCCGCGATTGACGCCGAGGTGCTCCAGCTCGACCCACGGCCATCGCGCCGCGAGGCGCGACAACACCTCCGTCGTCTCGTGATCGCTGCCGTCGTTGACGATGAGACAGGGCAGACGAAGCGGCGCCAGGCCGTCGAGGACGCCGCCGATCGTCTCCTTGTGGTTGAAGATCGGGATGAGCAGACACGGGTTCACGCGGTGCTGCGCCGGGGATCCCGCCTCGAAGCGCAACCGGCCGGAGGACACGACGCTCGCCGCATCCCAGAGTCGAAACGCAGCCGCGGTGTGGTCCGGTGAGACCTCCACGCGAAGGTGGACGACGTCGGCGGGGCGCAGCAGGCGCTTGAACTTGAGCGCCTCGATCCCCTTGAGCATGGCGGGACCCGGAAGCAGCTCGCGGGCGGCCTCGAGGACCCAGCCGATCTGCGCGACGCCCGGAACGACGGGAAAGCCGGGGAAGTGACCGGACAGGCAGTCGAGATCCTCGGGGATCCTCAGCACGCGCTCGCAGCGACGCTCGCCGCGGGAGTCCCCGAGGACTTCAGGCCCGGCCGCGGCGTGGGCGCGGGCGCCCGGCACCGAACGCGTCAGCGCGGGCCTCCGGCCGTCGGCGGCGGAAACACCCGCCGGAACACCGGGTCGAGCAGGCCGCCCTGATAGTTGCGGAACCGCCAGTACCGGTAGACGCGCTCGGCCGCGAGCAGGATACCGATCAGGACGTACGCGAGGATGCCGTTGTACACGCTCCACGCCTCGAGCGTTCCGTACAGGGCCAGCAGCGCCGAGATCGTGATGTTGATGATGAAGAACCCGCACCACATCGCCGTGACGGCGCGCAGGTATGGCCCGCGGCTTGCGAGCAGCTCCGGGTGTCGGAGCCGGGCGTACGTCTCGATCATGCTCGGCCCGCGGCGCAGGGTCCGGGCGAACCCGATCAGCAGCGCGCCGTTGACGAGCGCGGGCACGAAGAGCAAGACGCGGCCGTCGTTCACGATGGCGGCCCCCACGAGCACGGCGGCCACGAGGACCACCGGCACCATCACGCGGCCGAGGTCCCGCCGCTTCCAGGTCCGCCAGCTCGACGCAGCACGCGCGAGCAGGAAGACGCCGACGCCCAGCACGAGGACGCGGGGCTCGAAGACGAGCAATCCCGCGTAGACGAGCAGCGGATAGCCGAGCCCCACGATGGCGACGAGCACACGCACGCGATCAGGGGCGTGCCGTGTTGAGCTTCTGGTAGGCCAGGTCGACGATGTCCTGCACCGTCTTGATCCCCTTCAGCTCGTCCTCGGCGATCTCGAGGTCCACCCGCTGCTCGAGACGGACCGCAAAGTCGACGAGATCGAGGCTGTCGAGCTCCAGGTCGTCGATCAGGCGGGCGGTGGGCACGATCTGCTCGTCCCGCAGCTCGAAGCCCTCGACGAGCAGGTCGCGTAATCGCTTGAAGATCTCGTCCTTCGACACCTCGGGTTGATTCATGTACGCCCCTCATCGGCACTGAGCTGCCGGTCATAGAGTGTCTGTAGATCCGCGGTGAGCCGGCGCGCGGCCACCGGCACCGTCGTCTCGGCGTCCAGGTACTGCGCGGGATCGATCGGCTCCCCGACGCGCAGCACGAAGCACGCCCGTCGATCGGGTACGTCGTACCAGGACTGCTCTTTGAGCAGCATCGGCGGCCGGCACGTGATGACGACCGGCACGATCGAGCACCCGCTCTTCAGCGCGATGTGCGCGGCGCCTCGCTGGAAGCGCCGCAGGCCCCCCCGCGGCGATCGGGTCCCCTCGGGAAACAGCACGACCGAGCGTCCCCGGGCGATCCGCTCGGCGCAGGCGTCGACGAGCGCGTCACCATGGTCGTTGGCGAGGTAGCCGGCGGCGGTCACGATGCCGCGCATGAACGGGTTCCGGCGCGCCGCCGTCTTCACGATGCAATCGGCCTGGGGCAGCTGCGCGAGCAGCAGGACGACGTCGATCAGGGTCGGGTGGTTCGCGACGACGAGGCGCGGCGCCCTCGCCCGCAGGCCCTCGGCGCCGATCCACGCGACCCGGATCAGACCAAGGCGCCTCATCCACCAGGCGAAGAGGCGGAACGCCGCGCGGACGACCCGCTGGACAGCCACCTCGCGGCGAGCGCTTGTCTCCTCGGGCAGCAGGCGTAACGGCCACACGATGCCGGCCACGACGATCGCGCCGACCCCGAACGTGACGAAGGCCACGCCGGTTCTCAGCACGCGCCAGCCGTGTGCCACCGCCTGAGTGCGCGCCGGGCGCGAGGCGGCGCCTGAAGAAGCCGGGGCGGTGGCGACTTCGGACGTGGGCGCCATGCGCGGCTAGTCGCTGATCTCCGAGACCTTGCCGTTCGCGAAGGTGACCTTCAGCTTGCCGAAGCGGTTCTTCCAGTACGTCCAGACGTCGGAGTCGAGCGACGGCGTGGCGTGCTCGGGCGGATAGCCGATGGCGAGCGTCACGCCGCGCTTGCTCATCCCGGGCAGGACGGTGCCCGCGCGGATGCCCTTGCGATCCACGTCGCTCATCTTCTCGACGCTCGCCTTGTCACACTTCTTGCCGAACACCTTGTCGAGGTGCTTGGGGATCGGGTCGCGCAGCGAGTTGTGGAAGACGTACTCGTACTCGGGGCCGCCCTCGAGGCGGAACGTCATCTTCCGCTTGTCGACCGACTCGATCGCCACCTTCGAGCAGCGCGGGATCAGCCCGGACTGCTGGTAGTTCACCGAGTACAGGCGGTGCCGCTGCTCGTCGGGATGCAGGTTCACGAGCGTGTACACGCCGGAGGCCCCGACGAGCGGATAGTCGACCTCAGCGGCGAACACGACGACGCCGGCGGCAAGGACGAGAACGAGCGCACCCCCCGAAATCACGCTTTTCATAAGGCAGGATTCTACTCCCACGGCGGCTCGATCGTCATCCGCAGCTCCAGCAGCGTCGGCCCGTCGGCGGCGAGGGCACGGCCGATCGCCGCCGGCAGCGCGCCGACCGTGGCCAGGCGCTCGCCGCGTGCGCCGAAGGCCCGGGCCAGCGCCGGGAAGTCGGGATTGGCCAGCTCGGTCTCGCCCCAGCGCCCCTCGAACATGCGCTGCTGCAGATACTTGATCGCGCCGTAGCGGTCGTCGTTGACGACCAGGAACACGATCGGCAGGCGATACTTCACCGCGGTCGCCAGCTCGGCCACCGAGAACATGAAGCCACCGTCGCCGGCGACGGCCACGACGGCACGCTCGGGACGGGCCAGCTTGGCGCCGATGGCCGCGGGCACGGCATAGCCGAGCACCGCCGAGCCCGTGGGATAGAGGAAGGTCCGCGGCGCATACACCGGGAAGCGGTGCTCCATCCAGTAGGTCAGCCCCGTCTGGTCGTTGACGACGATCGCGTCGTCGGGCAGCGCGCCCCGCAGCGCGGTCAGCGCCTCGGCGAGCTCGGGCGTGAAGCGCGGTCCGGCGTCCTTGCGCAGCCCGGCGAGCCACGCGCGATCCCAGCCGCTGGCGGCGGGCCCCGGGCCGAGCGCCTGCACGAGCCGCTCGAGCCCGTCGCGCGCGTCGCCCACCACCGCGATCTCGGCCTTGAACGCGCGGCCGATGACGGACGGATCGAGGTCGAGGTGGATCAGTGTCTGCCCCGCGCCAAGCGTCGCGCCGAGCTTCTCGAGCGAGCGATGGCCGAGCTTGGTGCCGACCGCGAGCACGACGTCGGCCGCCCCCAGCGCGCCGGCGGTGGCGCGGCGATCGGGCAGCACGCTGTGCCAGAGTGAGTCGCGCTCGTCGAGCGCCCCGCGGCCGCTGACCGTGCTGACCACGGGCGCGCCGAGCCGCCGGACGAGCGCCGCCAGCTCGTGCGCAGCACCCGCCGCGACCACGCCGCCGCCGGTGATCACGAGGGGGCGGGCCGCCGTGCGCAGCCGCCGCGCGGCGGCCTCGACGTCGGCCACGTGACACGGCGGCCGCCGCGCCGTCGAGGGCGGCGGCAGCGTCGCCTCGGCACGCGCGAAGAGCAGGTCGTTCGGGATCGACAGCGCCACCGGCCCCGGCCGCCCGCTGCGCGTCAGCGCGAAGGCGGCCGCGAGGCTGGTCGGGATCGCCGCGGTCTCGCTCAGCGCCTCGGCCCAGCGCGTGACCGGACGAAAGCAGTCGATCTGGTTCGGCACCTCGTGCAGCGCGCCGAGGTCGCGGCCGACGAGCGCCGAGGCGATGTCGGACATGATCACGAACACGGGCACGGAGCCGGAATAGGACTCGGCGAGCGGCGTGAGCGTGTTGGTGGCCGCCGGCCCGCTGGTCACCACGACCACGCCCGGCGTGCCCGAGGCGCGCGCGTAGCCGTCGGCCATGAACGCCGCGCCCTGCTCGTGGCGCGCGAGGATGTGGCCGATCGCCGACTGGCGCAGAAGCGCGTCGTAGATGGCGAGGTTGTGGATCCCGGGAATGCCGAAGACGTGACGCACGCCCTCCTGGGCGAGGGCGCGCACGACCCATTCGCCGCCCGTCGGCGGGCTCACCGCATCGCCTCGAACCCGCGGTCGATGGCCACGTCGACCAGAGCGGGCCCCGCGTGGGCGAGCGCGCGCGCCAGCACGTCGCGCAGGGCGCCGGGCTTGTCCACACGCACCGCGAGGACTCCCATCGAGCGCGCCAGCGCGAGGTAGTCGATCTCGGGATCGACGAGATCCATGCCGGGAAAGACGCCCCGCTTCGCGGCCGGCAGCCCGAACGTCAGCATCCCGGACTTCAAGATCGCGTACGACGCGTTGTTGGCGACGACGTAGGTCACCGGCAGCTGTTCGTGCGCCGCCGTCCAGAGCGCCTGCGGCGCGTACATCACCGAGCCGTCGCCGATGGTCGCGACGACCTTGCGCCGCGGGTGCGCCAGCTGCACCCCCAGTGCCGCCCCCATCGCCCAGCCGAGGGTGCCGGTCTTGCTCCCGAAGAAATCGGAGCCCGCGCGGAACGGCAGGTGCCGCAGGACGTGCGGCAGCGACGAGGCCGACTCGTCGACGACGAGGGCATCCGGCGGCAGCAGGGTCGCCAGCGTGCGCATCAGGAACTCCGGCGCGATCGGCACGCGGTCGCCCGCGGCATCGGCCGCCGCCGCCAGGCGCCGGGCGTGCGCCTCGCGCGCGCGACCGAGCGTCGCCACGCGCTCGCGGGCGGCCGCGCGCGCGGCGTCGTCCTGCTGCTCCCCCACCGCGCGCGCGAGCGCGCTCAGCGCCGCGCGGACGCTGCCGACGATGCCGAGCGTGACGGGATAGCTGCGGCCGATCTCGCGCGCGTCATCGTCGACCTGGACGACGCGCTGGCTCGCGCCGAACGGCGAGCCGGGGGCGTGGAAGAGCCACGTGAAGACATTGGCGCCGACGATCAGCACCACGTCGAAGCGCTCCAGCGCTTTGGCGACGGCCGTGGCCGTCGGATAGAGGCCGCCGCGCCAGAGCGGATGGTCGCCGGAAACCGACAGCCGCCGGTGGATCGGCTCGCCGTGCACGGCGGCGCCGAGCAGCTCGGCGAGCGTCGCCAGCTCGGCCTGGGCGCCGGCCCGCGCGACGCCGTCGCCGGCCACGATCACCGGCGCCGTCGCGCCGGCGAGCAGCGACGCCGCCCGGGCGATCGCCTCCGCCTCGGGCGCCGGGCGCGCGGCGACGGGCCCCGGCGCGCCGCCGCTGTCGTCGCAGGGCTCGGTCATGAGGTCCATCGGCAGCGAGAGAAAGACGGGGCCGGTCGGCGGCGTGAGCGCCAGCTGGATCGCGCGGCGCAGCGCCGCGGGCGCCTCGGCCGCGTTGCGGAGCTCGTACGACCACTTCGTCAGGCCGTCGGTCATCTTCACCATGTCGCCGGCGAGGATCGGGTGATCGAGGAGCAGGCGCGTGTCCTGTTGCCCCGCCGTGACCAGCAGTGGCGTCTTCGCGCGCGAGGCGTTGTGGACGATCGACAGCGCGTTGGCCAGTCCCGGCGCCACGTGCAGGTTGACGACGCCGAGCCGTCCCGAGGCCTGCGCGTAGCCGTCCGCGGCGGCGGCCGCCGTCGCCTCCTGGAGTGCCACGACGTATCGCAGCCCAGAGCCGTCGAGCGCGTCGAGGAACGGCAGCTCGGTCGTGCCCGGGTTGCCGAAGAGGTAGTCGACGCCCGCGGCGCGGAGGATCTCGATGAGTCGGCCGGCGACCTGCATCAGCGGGGCGGCCGCGGCGTGTCCATCGGCCGGCCCTGCGGCAGGTACCGGGCGTCGATGAAGCTGCGGATTTCCCCGGGCGTCTTCCCCTGCTCCGTCAGCCGCATCACGTCACGCGTGATGTCCATGCAGAGCGTTCACGTCGCGGCGTGGCTCGTGTAGGTCACGCTCGTGTCGGACTCGGCCTTGATGTAGCAGGAGCGGTTGGAGGTGTGGCCGATCGCGGCGCAGCCGCAGGTGCATGGCATGTGGCGTAGCACCTCGCCGCGCGTCGTCGCGAACCGGTAGAGGGCGCCGGTGTCCGTCTCCCCGGCGAAGATCGGCAGCCGGCCCCGTGGAACGATCTGGACCTCGTCGCCGACCTCGTCCTTCGTCACCGCGCCCTGGCCGCGCGCGCTCCACTGCACACCGAGCAGCAGCAGGCTCGCGACCGCGGCCGTGACGGCGAGAGCCGGCCGGACGCCGCGCCTCACGACGCTCTCGCCAGCGGGTACTCGCGGCCGCCCAGGCGCAGCGCGCCGCGGCCGGAGGTCTCGTCATACTCCGCGAGGGCGAGCAGCTGGAAGGCGGCCGCGCGCGAGAAGCGCGCCGCGAAGGCACCGCCCTTCACGACGCAATAGGGAACGTCGCCCCGGCCGAGCCTCACCGTGGCCGGATCCACCATCTCCTCCGCGCCGTCGTTGAGGACAGCGTGCAGCCCCTCGCCGCGCCGCTCGATCCGGGTCAAGACAAATGGTGCGTCGTCCACCTTGACCGGAATGCGGACCCGCGTCTGGATGAAGTATCCCTCCGCGTCTT